>JALYXG010000031.1 GCA_030947205.1 Chloroflexota bacterium | reverse complement strand
ATCGTGCCGTCGGCGTTCTGGTAATTTTCCATGATCGCAATCATCAGGCGCGGCAGGGCGAGGCCGGAGCCGTTCAGCGTGTGGACGTATTCGGGTCGTGCGCCCGGCTCGCGGCGGAAGCGGATGTTGGCGCGGCGGGCCTGGAAATCGGTGAAGTTGCCGCACGACGAGACTTCCAGCCACTCGTCGCAGCCGGGCGCCCATGCTTCGAGGTCGAACTTCTCCGCCGCAACGAACGAGAGATCGCCCGTACACATCTGGAGCAGCCGATAGGGAATTTCCAGATCGCGCAGGATTACCTCGGCATCACGGATCAGTATTTGCAGCGCGGCCTTGGAATCCTCCGGCTTTTCGAGCCGCACCATCTCGACCTTGTCGAACTGGTGGACGCGCTTGATGCCGCGCGTATCCCGCCCCGCCGAGAATTGCTCGCGCCGGAAGTTCGTCGAACTGGCGGTGAGCAGGACGGGCAACGCCGCGCCATCGAGGATTTCCTCACGGTGGAAATTCGTCAGCGGCACCTCGGCGGTCGGGATCAGATATTTGTCCGGCTCCTCCGCGATGCTGTACAGGTTGTCGGTGAACTTCGGCAGGTTGCCCGTGCCGACGAGCATCTCGCGGTTGACGATGTACGGCGGGAAGATTTCGGTGTATCCCTGCTCGACATGCACATCGAGCATCCACTGGATCAGCGCCCGCTGGAGCCGCGCACCCGCGCCGACCAGCACGTAGCCGCGCGATCCCGCCAGCCGGACGCCGCGTTCGAGGTCAAGGATGCCGAGCGCCGGGCCGAGTTCCCAGTGCGGCTTCGGCTCAAAGTCAAACTGCCGTTTTTCGCCTTTGTAAGGGAACACGACGTTCTCGTTATCGTCCTTGCCGACCGGCACGTCTGGATCAGGCAGATTGGGGATTTCGAGCATCGCGCAATCCAGTTCGGCCTTCACTACGGCGACCTGCACGTCGAGGACGGTGATGCGCTCGCCGGTCTGCCGACTCTGCTCGATCAGCGGCTCCCGCTCCGCCGCGTCGCGGAGGCGCGAAACCTGCTTGGACAGCGCGTTGCGTTCGGTTTGCAGTTGCTGCAATTCATTCGTCAGCGTGCGCCATTGGGTGTCAAGATGGACGACGGTATCCACCATGCCGGGATCGGCGAACAGTTTCGCCAGTCCCTCCTTGACAACATCCGGCTGCTCGCGGATCAGCCGCAAATCGAGCATCGTTGGTCCTCTTCCCTGTGGTGTGGGCAGCGAGCGACCGCCCGACGAATCGTGCCGGAGAGTATAGCGCAGGACGCCGGGGCGTGGGTCAGGAGGCCGCCGCAAGCGACTCCGCACCGGGGATGAAGGGGAGCCAATCGGCGCGCGGCCGCTCGGCGAGACGCCGCTGGATCGCGTAGTACGCACCCGCGTGCGGCTCGAAGGGCGGGCGGCGCAGGCGCATCCGTGCCTCGTCCGGCGTGTGCCCACCCTTGCGGTGATTGCACTCCTTGCAAGCGGAGACGAGGTTTTCCCAGGTGTGCATGCCGCCGCGCGACTTCGGCATCACATGGTCAATCGTCAGATCATGCGACGCGTGGCCGCAGTACTGGCAGGTGTAGTGATCGCGTAGGAAGACTTCTCGGCGGGTCAGTTTGACGCGGGGGCGGGGGCGTCGGACGAGGTAGACCATGCGGACAACAGAGGGAATCGTATACGCGCGCGCTGAGGTATGTAAGTGCACGTCCGATTCTTCCTGCAACACCTCCGCCTTGCCGCCCAGCACGAGGACGAGCGCGCGGCGCGCGTTGCAGATATGTAACGGCTCGTAGTTCTGGTTGAGAACGAGGACTGCCATGTCCATGAGCGGCGTTGCTCCTTGTGGGTCGTACCGATGCGCCATGCTGCACCTGGGTTCGCACTCCCGCCGCAGTTGTTGGTTCGCCCACAGTGTACCGTCACACCGGCGCAATTGACAAGGGGTTTTCCGGCGATGTGGCGGGATGAATCGGTGGACGGGCATTGATTCGCCGCCGTATACGTACAGACAGCGCGCGGACGATTGGTGTCGGACAGGCGTAGACGATTAGCCTTGTCAGAAGTAAAATATAGTGGTGGCTGCCCTTCACAGGGCGGTTGGTGCGGTTCACGATCATTGCGAGGACACTGCGTGGGCAATTTTGCGTGGCTTCTCATCGTGCCGATTCTGGCGGTGCTCGTCACCGTCCATGAGTTCGGCCATTTTTTTGCGGCACGGTTTTTCGG
>JALYXG010000024.1 GCA_030947205.1 Chloroflexota bacterium | reverse complement strand
CCGCCGCGCGTGCCGAGCAGTTCGGTGAAGACGCGCTCGCGTTCGATGTAGCCGCCCCACGAAGTTTCGAGGTAAATAGTGGCGCCATTGTCGAGGTGGATCATCCCCGCGCCGAGGTCCTCGATGTCGAGCGGGCCGAGCATCGGCTCCATCTCCTTCGCGAGGCGGTCATAGACGACACCGCTGACGCGCGTCGCCTTTGGGCTGCCCATCAGCCAGAGCGCGAGATCGAGCATGTGGACACCGAGGTCAATCAGCGGTCCGCCGCCCGATTTCTCCTTTTCCATAAACCAGCCACGCACCGTGCCCCCCCAGCGGCGGCGCATCCAGCCTGTTTTCGCGTAATAAATGTCGCCCAGTGTGCCCGCATCAATCACCCGTTTGAGCGCCTGAATCTCGACACGGAAACGGTTGTTCAGCGCGAGCATAAAGATGCGGTCGCTGCCGTGAACGGCGGCGGTGAGCCGTTCGCCCTCGGCGAGCGTGTTCGCGAGCGGCTTTTCACACAAAACGTGCTTGCCCGCTCGGATCGCCTCGATACTGATCGGCGCGTGGAGCCAGTTCGGCAGGCAAATGCTGACGGCGGCGATGTCTGGTCGTGCTAGCAGGGATTGGTAATCGCCAGTGACGGTTTCGATGTCGGGGAAGCGCGCGTGGGTGCTGGCGAGCAGACTGTCGCTCATGTCGCAGATCGCCGCGACATTGACGAACGGCAGTTTGCGGTAGCCTTCGAGATGGCGTTGGCCGGGCCAGCCAAGCCCGATCACCGCGACATTGAGTTTATCATTCGCCCCGACGCTCACCGCATGCTCCTTTGCCGGTGGAAAGATCACAGGCAAAAGCCTGCGCCAATATCATCGGCGCGCAGTGTAACATGGTCCTTCCCAACAACAACAAAAAAGGCCCCCGCCGGTTGGGGGCCGGACGGGGGTTGGGGAGGGGGAAGGAATGTGCTAGTTGAGTGAGTGACCACCCCGGACCGACGCGCGGCCCTCGATGATCAACTCCTTTGCCTGCTCGCGGGTCAGTTCCTCGATGCTACCGACCTTGAGCGTCTGCAAACGTGTTGCAAGATCGAAGCCATGATCGCCGAGTGAGCGCAGTTGCGCGTGCTGGTGGACATTCGAGCGGTCGTCCGACGCGGGCGTGGCGACGGCTGTGCCCGCGCTCTGCGCTTCCGGCTGGGCCGCGCCATTGGACGGGCCACGGCGGGTTGCCGGGAGCCTACTTGGTGCGGGTGTGGGTGTCGGGGCTTCGGCTGCCGCTTCCGGTCGGGGCCGACTTACCGCACCGATGGGCGTGACATTGTCGGCGCCGTCCGGGCCGTCGGTGCGACGCGTTGCGCGCTCGTCCTTCGCGGCACCACGGCCATCCATCGGTTCGCCATCGTCGAAGTCGGTCGCGGCGTCTGTGCCGTAGCCGAGGACGGCGCAGGCGCGGCCAATCGCCTTGGTCTCGGCCTTCTCGTAGAAGTCCGGGAAGTCCTGCACCGTTTCGCTGCCGTGGCCGCTCGACACCGCGCCGTTCGGCAGGGTGATCGTGCATTTGAAGCGGGCATGCTCGACATCGCCCTCGATCTGCTCGGTGACGACCTGTGCGGTTGGGAACTCCGCCCGCAGCCAGGCGACGCGCCACTTCACATCGAGATAATCCTGCATCCCCTGCCGGGTACGGATTTTGCGCATGTGCCCGGCGGCGTCGAATGTGCGCCCCTGTGGCTGTTCGTCTACGGTTGCTGCATTGCTGCGTGCCATCGGTGATCCTCCTGCCATACCTCCCCCTTCCTTTTCGGGAAGGGGGCCGGGGTGTGCGTTTAGCGGGCGGCGATTGCGGCTCCGGTCTCGACCGGTTCCGCCTTGATGTCGGCCGCTTCGTCCTCGACGGGCGCGTTCGCCGTGCCCAGGAGCAGGAACTGCGCGACGACGACTTCGATTGCCGTACGGATGACGCCGTTGCGATCGGCGTATGGGCGCGTCTGCAAGCGACCCTCGATGAAGACGGACTTGCCCTTCGCGCCGTAGGTGCTCATCGTTTCCGCCTGCCGGTCGAAGAAGACGAGCCGAAACCATTCGACCGACTCTTCGCGTTCGCCGTCCGCCGAGCGGCGGAAGCCGTTGACCGCCAGCGACGCGGTCGCCATCGCGACGCCGTCCGCCGTGTAGCGCAGTTCGGGATCGTTACCCAGGTTGCCGATGAGCGTGACGCGGTTCAATCCTCGTGCCATGATGTGGTGCCCTCCAGCCGCTTCGTCATCCATTCCGATTACGTTTACCGTTTCGTCTCCGGTGGGTGCGGCCTCAACCCTTCCCGGCGTACCGCTATTGTCTCATGCGAACAAATGTTCGTCAACTCTCGCACATGAATTTACCGCATTGGAATGCGGCAAAAAAGGCATTAAAATTGCACTGTTCGATTTTTACGCTGTTTTGTTCTCTTTTCGGCAATCCGCGCCGTCTCGAATCAGCGCCAGAGAATCTTCACGTCCTCGTCGTCGGAAAAGGCCTTGAGAATTTCTTCGGCGCGTTCTTTGTCGTCTTCGAGGATGAGGATGTCGTGCGGCTGCATCGCGGGGCCAAGATAGGCGATGCCCATGCCACGGGCGCGCGCCATGCAGGGAATCTCGTGCATTTGGAGAATGCCGATCAGCATATCCGCCGCCATTTGATTCTCCGCCGTGGCGACCGGGATGATTTTCCCCTCAGGGTGCGGTTCGTCGGCGCGTTTGCGGAATGGGAATGGCATCGTTAGTCCCCGGTCAGTCGGGCAATGGTCACGCCCTCGCCGCCCTGCTGATCGGGCGCGGACTCCGTGCCGGCGGCGAGTGGGTTGCCGCGCAGGTACTCGCGCACGACCTGGCGGAGTGCGCCGGTGCCCTTGCCATGGATGATGCGGAGATAGGGCATCCCCGCGAGGACGGAGTCGTTCAGCGCGCGATCCAGCACATCCGCCACTTCCACGGCGCGCATGCCGCGCAAGTCCACTTCGAGTGAAGCGTTCGCCGGCGCGGCGGGCAGCGTGATCGGGGCAATACGTGGTTGGCGCGGTCGCTCACCGCGCAGCGTGGCACGCCGGACGGCCTCGCGGTTCGACAAGCGACTCAATCCGGTGAGCGGCTGCCGCATCGTGAACGAGCCGACCTGCACGTCCGCCTCGCCGCTCGCCGGATACAGGACGGTAATCAGCCCTTCCGAGTCGCCGAAGGCCGAGACGAGCACGCGATCACCCGCCTGGAGCGGCCGGTCAGGGCCCTCGGGCGGCAGGTTGATGATCTGCGGCGGCGTCGGTTTCGGGGCGGCGGCCTCGCGCGCGTTCGCCTCTTTCAGTTGCTGCTGCGTTTCGAGCGCACGCTGGTCCGCCTGCTTGATCCAATCGCGCGTTACGCTCACCGTGTCGCGCTCGCGGGAAAGGCGGCGCAGGTCGGCGCGCAGATCGGCGAGTTCCTGGTCAATCGCCGCCAATCCCTCGGCGCGGGCGTCCCGCTTCGTCTTTTCTGCCTCGAAGAGCGCTTTGGCGGCGTCACGCTTCATCTGCTCGGCCTGGGCGCGATCGCGGCTGGCGCGGGAGCGGGCGCGCTCCGCCGCCTCGCGCTCGCCCTTGATCCCTTCCAGCAGCGTGTCCACTTGCACGACTTCCGGCGCGACGTACTGCCGCGCCCGTTCCACAACAGCAGGGTCGAGGCCGAGCCGTTGCGCGATGGCGAGCGCGTTGGAGCGCCCCGGCACGCCGACCGTCAGGTGATAAGTGGGCGAGAGCGTTTCGACATCGAACTCGACGCTGCCGTTTTCGACGCCCGGTGTCGCGTAGGCGTACGATTTCAGTTCGCTGTAGTGCGTCGTGGCGATGACGAGCGGACCGCGTTCGAGGAGCGTCGCGATCAGCGCACGCGCGAGGGCGGAACCTTCTTCCGGGTCTGTCCCCGCGCCGAGTTCATCGAGCAGGACGAGCGAGTCGGGGGTGACATCCCGCAGCGTGGCGATCACGCGCGTCATGTG
>JALYXG010000011.1 GCA_030947205.1 Chloroflexota bacterium | reverse complement strand
CACCCGAAACGCTGCAACGGCTCGCGGAGCAAGGCGCGAGCGGCGTGCGACTCCGGGCGACGACCCGTTCGCCGGGCGATGATCCGCTGGCGATCTGGCGCGCGGCGGGGCAACGCGGGTTGTCGGTTAGTTGCTTCGGGTCGGGCGCGGAGTTCGCGTCGGACGACTTTACGGGGTTGGTGCAATCGCTGCCGGAGGTGCGGATCGTCATCGAGCACCTCGGCTCCCACAGCCGCCCCGACATGGACGAAGCGGAGCGCGCATCGCGGCAGCAGGCATTCGCGCTCGCCCGTTTTCCGAACATGGCTATCAAGGTGACCGGCCTGGGCGAATTCTGCCAGCGCGCGATGCCTGTCGCCGAGCCGTTCCCCTTCGTGCAACCGATCCCGCCGTATCTCCGACAGGTGTATAACGCCTTTGGCCCGCATCGCATGATGTGGGGCAGCGACTACCCGCCGGTGGATGCGCGCGAGGGCTACGGCAACGCGCTGCACGGCCCGATGGACCAATTCGCCGATGCGAGCGAGGACGACCGCGCACTGATCTTCGGCGGCACGGCCCGCATACTCTTCCCTCCGCGCGGCTGATACGTCGGCTATCTCCATCATACTGAGTGATGCCGAACCATGAAAGAATCGCGCGATCACACCGGAGCGGATGTCCGCACGCTCGGTATAATGATGAGCGACGGGCAACGGTCCCAACGGCGGTGGCGCACCGTGCCAGGATCATCAATACGGACGAGAGACAGGCGGATACGGTGACGGGAAGGGTACGGGAAATGCGAACGATTGAAGTGCCGGTCGTCGAGCACGTTCGTGTGCCGGTGGACGTTGCACAGGAACCTCCCCGGACGGCACGAGATGGCTATCCGGCGGGCGGGCGGGCATTCGACTGGGTGATCGTCGCACTCGGCGGTTGGCTGATCGGCGGGCTGCACCTCGACGGTTGGGCGCACAACCATCATCCCGATCTGGAAACGTTCTTTACGCCGTGGCATGCAGTGCTGTATTCCGGCTTCTTCGCGCTCTTTTTAACGCTCCTGTTCACCTTCGCGCGCAACCTCGGTCGCGGCTTTCCCCGGCGGCGCGCCTTGCCGCTCGGCTACAATCTCGCACTCCTCGGGGGGGTCATCTTTCTCGTCGGCGGTGTATTCGACCTCATTTGGCACACACTCTTCGGTATCGAGGCGAACACGGAAGCGCTGCTCAGCCCCACGCACCTGATCCTCGCGACCGGCGGCGTCCTGATGGTCAGCGGACCGCTCCGCGCGGCGTGGCAACGACCGCCGCGCGACCATGGTCGGATGACGTTCGGCGCGATGCTCCCGACACTGCTTTCTGCCACCTTCGTCCTCGCGCTCTGCGCCTTTTTCACGCAGTTCGCGCACCCGCTCGTGGACCTCGCGGCGACGGAGAATCCGCACGGATCACCAGTGCGCGGTGAACTCTATGCGATGCGGCGCGACGGCAGCCAACAAACACGCCTGACGGTTGATCCGCAGGAACAAAGCAGGAATGGCGCGTGGTCGCGAGATGGTGGCCGGATCGCCTTCGAGAGCGGCGGCAGGAATGTCCAGATCACGGTGATGAACGCCGATGGCAGTGGTCGCGCCCGATTGACCGACACGAACGGGAGCAACATGACCCCAACATGGTCGCCGGATGGCCGCAAAATCGCGTTCAGTTCTACCCGCGACGGGAACGGCACGATCTACACCATGAATGCCGACGGCAGCGATCAGACGCGACTGGCGACCGGCGCTGGCGATGCCTTTTTCCCGTCCTGGTCGCCGGATGGCAGGAAGATCGTCTTTCACACCAACCGCGATGGCAAATGGGTGATCGCGGTGATGAATGCAGATGGCGGCGACCAAACACGGTTGACGGATGGCAGGGCGAATGACTTCTTTCCGTCATGGTCGCCCGACAGCACGCGGCTCGTCTTCGCCTCCACCCGTGACGGCCACGACGAGATCTACGCGATGACCGCCGATGGCGGCAACCAGACCCGGCTGACCTTTGGGCGAAACGACAACTGGGAGCCGTCATGGTCGCCGGATGGGCGGACCATCGCCTTTATTTCCACACGGGGCAGGAATGCCGAAGTGTACGCGATGAACGCTGACGGCAGCGATCAAACGAACCTTTCCCGCAATCCTGCTGCGGATAGTGGCAGGCTACTCAGTTGGTCGCCGGACAGCAGCAGGCTTCTGTATACGGTCGAGGCTCGATCAGGCGGGGCGTCGTGGCAGATGGTCAATAGTGGCGTCGCGAGCATTCTCTTGCAAGCGATCCTGCTGATGTGTGCGGTATTGCTGCTCGTCCGCCGCTGGCGATTAGCGTTCGGGAGTCTGACGCTGATCCTCGGGGCAAGCAGCCTGCTGATTAGTTTTATGCACGACCGGCAGGTGTTCATCCCGGCAGCAATTCTCGCCGGCCTGCTCGGTGATCTCCTGCTCCGACGTCTCCGGCCCACGCCCACGCGCTCGAATGCCCTGCACCTCTTCGCCTTTCTCGTCCCCGTTGTCTTCTTCGCCCTTTACTTCGCCACCCTCGCCCTCACCGACGGCATCGGTTGGTCGGTCCATCTTTGGGCGGGCGCGATCGTCATGTCCGGCATCGCGGGATTCCTCCTCAGTTACCTCCTCGTTCCTTGCAGGGAGTACAAGGAAGTTTGAATCGCGCTTGACAGGGACGAAATGGGAGTATACACTCCCATTCTGGATTGGGTGCTCCCATGCCGTGGGAAGGTGGTTGGATGTCCCGGCTCGATGTTCGTGCGATGCGCCGTGAGCAGGTACTGGATGCGATGGAGCCGCTGGTGGCGCGGCAGGGCTGGGAGCAGACGACGTTCGCGGAGATTTGCCGCGCCGCCGGAATATCTAACCGGGTCCTGACGTACCACTTTACGGACAAGAACGATCTGCTCTTTGCCGTCTTCGAGCGCATGGTGCGCCGCGTGCGCGAGAACTTCGAGCCGCTCTTGCCGAAGGGGACGCCGATCGCGGAACGGTTGGCGCTCATGTTAAGCAACGCAGCCGTTTCGCACGAGAAGCAGCAACTCTCGCTCCTGTTCCTCCATCTGCTGGCGCAGGCGGCGGTGCGCCCGGAGATCGCCGCGCGGTTGCACGATTTCTTCCGCGAACAGCGCGCTCATTTCGCCGACGCCCTCGCGCAGGACGCGGCGGCGGGCCGCATCCGCGACGACGACCCGGAAAGCGCCGCCGCCCTGATCCAGAGTCTGATGCTCGGCGTGATGCTCAACCGTGCCGTCTTCGGCATCACAATCCCGCCGGAGCGCACCCTTGCCATGATGTTGGCATTCTTGCACGCCGATTCGTCTCGCACGAGCAACCACGAGGAGGAATGCTCAAACGCCCCGGAGCACAATCCGGCATTACTATGGAGGCAAGAGCGTGGTGACGGCGGGCTTTAGCCTGCTGTGGCGAGGTTCGGCAGGCTAAGCCCGCCGTCACCGGGAAGAGGCCATCACAAAAGAACGCTCCACATCCGTGCCGCCCGATCATATGAAAGGACCCGGACCGTTGAAGATTCAGTACAAATATGCCGTTTCCCTGACCGCCGCGCTCGCGCTCTTCATGGTCGTGCTCGACTCGACGATCGTCAACGTCGCGCTCGTCTCGATGGAGCGGGACTTCAAGACGACCATCAATGGCGTCCAATGGCTCGTGACCGGATACATCCTCGCCCAGGCGGCAGTCATTCCGGTGGCGGGCTACTTCGGCAACCGCTTCGGGATCAAACGGGTCTTTATGATCGCCCTCGCTATCTTCACGGTCGGCAGTCTTTTGTGCGGCCTGTCGAAGGACTTCGCCACCGGCTCGGCGGGGCTGAATCTGCTGATCATCTTCCGGGTCATCCAGGGGATCGGTGGCGGCATGCTCTTCCCGCTTGGCGCGTCAATCTCGTTCGGCGCGTTCCCTCCGGAGGAGCGGGCGGCGAGTTCCGCCGTGATCGCCATCCCGGTCCTGTTCGCCCCGGCGCTCGGCCCGACCGTCGGCGGACTGATCGTGGATAGCAGCCTCAAGTGGCCCGGCATCTTCTTCATCAATGTTCCGGTCGGCATCATTGCAATCTTCCTGGTTGCGCGGATCCTCCGGCCGGACGAGAAGGCGGCTCCCGGCGCCGTGCCCGCCCGCTTCGATTACAGCGGGCTATTCCTTTCAATCGCCGGTGTCGTGCTCGTGGTCTACGCCTTCGTCCTCGTCAGCCAGACCCGAGGTGGCTCGATCACCGCCGCGAACCCGAATGGCGTCATCAACGGCTGGAGCTACTGGCTCGTCTGGGTGCTGCTCGGGGCGGGTATTGCCCTGCTTACGGCCTTCGCGCTGCTCGAATTATACGTCGTCAAAGACCCGGTGCTCGACCTCCGCCTCTTCCTCACACGGGATTTTGGCATCGCGTCGGTCGTGACGTGGGTCGTGCGCGGCATCGTCTTCGGCAGCTTCCTGCTCATCCCGATCTTCTTGCAGCAGTTCCAGGGCAACAGCGCGGTGCGCACCGGCCTGATCCTGATGGGGCAGGGCATCGGCGCGATCGTCGGCATCCAGGGCGCCAGCCGCCTGTATGACAAGATCGGCCCGCGCTACGTCGCGGTCGCCGGTATGGCGATCTTGACCATCGCGACGATCGCGCTGATTCGGGTCAAGCCGGACAGCGGCGCGTGGTTCTTCGTGCCGATCCTCTTTTTGCGCGGCATCGGCTTCGGCTTCTCGAACCTGCCCCTGCAGACCGTCGCCCTCGGCGCGATCACGGGTCGCGCGCTGCCCAAGGCGAACTCGCTCTACAATGCCTCCGCGCAGATCTTCTCCTCAATCGGCACCGCCGTCGTGACGACGATTCTCGTCCAGCGCGTGACGCTCCATGCGTCGGACATCGTGCAGGCCGCCACCGCATCCGGCGCTCGCCCGCCCGCGAACCTGCCGCTCCTTGCCGGGACGGACGCGGTGAGCGACGTCTTCAAACTGCTCGCGGTCGGGACGACCCTCGCCGTCGCGGTCAGCTTCCTGCTGCCGCGGTACAGTCTGCGGCGGCAGATGGCCGCCCAGCGTGCGCGCGCGTTGCCACCCGACGAGCAACCCGCAGGCGCGCCGATCCACGCGCTGGCGACGGCGACCGTGCAGGGCGCCGCCGGGAACCGTGACGATGCGTCGCCGATGCCCGTTACTGCCGCACCGCAGGACATGCCCGAAAGCGCGTCGCCGATCACGGCAATGCCCCGCCTCGGCCCGCCGCCCGGCATGCCGCCCGGTGGGATGCCGGAGCCATACCGCATGCCCGATTCCGCCCCGGCATACGCGCAGGACGGCCACCAATCTGACTACGAGGAACGCATCGCGGTATTGGAATCCATGGTTGCATCGCTCACTGACGCCGCGCACAACCCGCCGCCTGTCCCCGCGTCCTCGGTAGATGAGGGGCGGATCGCTGCGCTCGAACAGGTCATCGGCAATCTCGACCAACTTGTCCGCAGCCTACCGCCCGCGCACTGGCACCGCGCCCAGTACGACCGCATCGGCGCGACCGAGCAGCGTATCGCCGCGTTGGAGCGTGTCGTCCAGCAGCTTACCTGGTCCTCTGCCCCCCCGCCCCCGGACGGCCACCGCACCGCGACCTATGAGGGCGCGCCAAGGGTCAGGGAGTGAACCGCAAAGGCATAGATGGGTGACGAGGCCATCCACCGTTTCACCCGATTTAGCCTTCGGTGACCGTCGCGCCGGTGTCGTCAATGGCGAGGACGAGAACGTTTCCGTCGTAGCCGCGCTCCGCAGCGGTTTCGCGCATGGCGGCGGCGACCTTTTTCGCTCGCGAGGGCGCGGCGAGGGCGAGGACGCACGGCCCCGCCCCGCTCAGGCACGCGCCGTACGCCCCGGCCCGCTCGCTCGCGCCAATCAGCGGTTCGAGCCACGGGATGAGCGCGGCGCGGTACGGCTCGTGGAGGCGGTCGCGCATGAAGCGGCTGAGGGCGTCGTACTCCCGATCTATCAGCGCGGCGACGAGCAGCGCGACGTGACCAACGTTCATCACGGCGTCCCGGTGGGGAATCTCCGGCGGCAGGGCGGCGCGGGCAGCGGCCGTGTGCAGCGTCGTGTTGGGC
>JALYXG010000007.1 GCA_030947205.1 Chloroflexota bacterium | reverse complement strand
GTCCGCTTCAGTTCATCCATTACCTTGGTGCGCATGTCGTCGTACTGCCGCGCCTGCTGCTTTGCTTCGTCGCCAGTGATCGCAAAGCCGAGGCCGCTGTTGCGCTTCAACTGTTCGGAGCCGACGTTCGAGGTCATGATGATGATCGTGTTGCGGAAGTCCACCTTGCGGCCCTTGGCGTCCGCAAGGTTCCCGTCTTCGAGAATCTGCAGGAGGATGTTGAATGCCTCGGGGTGCGCCTTTTCGATCTCGTCGAGCAGGACGACCGAGTACCCCTTGCGGCGCACGGCCTCCGTCAACTGGCCACCCTCTTCGTAACCGACGTAGCCGGGAGGCGCGCCGACGAGCCGGGAGACGGCGTGCCGCTCCATGAACTCCGACATGTCAATCTTGATCAGCGCGTCCTCGCTGCCGAACATGAACTCGGCGAGCGCCTTGGCGGTTTCGGTCTTGCCGATGCCTGTTGGGCCGAGGAAGATGAACGAACCGATTGGCCGCTTTGGGTCCTTCAAACCGGCGCGGGCGCGGCGCACGGCGCGGGAAACGGCCTCGATGGCATCCTGCTGGCCGATGATCCGGTTATGCATCGCGGACTCCATCTGCAACAGTCGCTCGGACTCCTCACCCGCGATCCGCATCAGCGGGATGCCCGTCCACATCGAGACGACCTGCGCGATGTCCTCTTCGGTGACATACGCCTCGTCGGTCTGCTTCTCCTCCTGCCACTCGCGCTCCATTTCGTGGATGCGGTCGCGCAGGCGCTCCTCGCGATCCTGCAACTGCTTGGCGACATCGAAATCATCGGCGTTCTTGGCCGATTCCTTTTCGCTCTGGAGCGAGGCGAGCATGCTCTGCGCCTGCTTCAGGT
Source organism: Chloroflexota bacterium (assembly GCA_030947205.1). GTDB lineage: Bacteria > Chloroflexota > Chloroflexia > Thermomicrobiales > JALYUS01 > JALYUS01. Next base: position 7,177 of record JALYXG010000007.1, on the reverse strand, counting down.
TCGGCGGCGCGACGGAGCGATGCATCCGCACGCGGGAACCCGCCTCGTCAATCAGGTCAATCGCTTTGTCCGGCAAAAAGCGATCCGGCACGTAGCGGGCGGCTAGATGGGCGGCGGATTTCAGCGCCTCATCCGAGATCTTCAGTTGGTGGTGATCTTCGTAGCGGGTGCGGAGGCCCTTGAGGATTTCAATCGTCTCCTCGACACTCGGCTCGTCCACCATCACGGGTTGGAAGCGGCGTTCAAGGGCGGCGTCGCGCTCGATGTACTTCCGGTACTCGTCGAGCGTCGTCGCGCCGATGGTCTGGAGTTCGCCGCGCGACAGGGCGGGCTTGAGGATGTTCGCGGCATCCACCGCGCCCTCCGCCGCGCCCGCGCCGACGAGGGTGTGCAACTCGTCAATGAAAAGGATGCTGGAGGTTTCTTTAACCTCGCTGACGATCTTCTTCAGTCGCTCCTCGAACTCGCCGCGGTACTTCGTCCCCGCGACGAGCGCGCCGATGTCGAGGGAGATGAGGCGCTTATTTTGCAGCGGCTCCGGCACATCGCCCGAAACGATCCGCTGCGCCAGCCCTTCGACGATCGCCGTCTTGCCGACGCCCGGCTCGCCGATCAGCGCGGGGTTGTTCTTCGTGCGGCGGGTGAGAATTTGCATCACCCGCTCGATCTCGCTTTCGCGACCGATCACCGGGTCGAGTTTGCCACCGCGCGCCGCCTCGGTCAGGTCGAAGCCGAGTGCGTCCATGTACGGCGTCTTCGTTTGCTGCTTGGATTGCTGGTAGGAGGAGGACTGGGAGACGACTTGCATCACCTGCTGCCGCACCTTCTCCAGGCTCACTCCCAGCGACTCAAGCACCCCTGCCGCGATCCCCTCGCCCTCGCGCACCAGCCCCAGCAGCAGGTGCTCCGTGCCGATGTAGTGGTTGTTCAGCCGCCGCGCCTCGTCCATCGCCAGCTCGATCACCTTCTTGGCGCGCGGCGTTAGGCCGGGGTCGCCGACGACCAGCCCGTCGCCGCGCCCAATGATGAACTCGACGGCGGAGCGGACCTTGGGCAACTGGACACCGAGGTTGGCAAGCACACGGGCAGCGATCCCGTCGCCCTCGCGCACGAGGCCGAGGAGCAGGTGCTCGGTGCCGATGTAGTTATGGTTGAACCGCTGTGCCTCTTCCTGCGCCAGGGAAAAAACCTTGCGCGCCCGCTCGGTGAACTTCTCAAACTTGTCTGCCATCCAGCGACTCCCTCATCCGGGTTTAGACGGCCCCGCAGGCCGCTCCGTCGGACTCAATACTGCAAAGAAAGATACCACACAGCCCCCGCGAATCGCGGGGGCTGCACAGGGAATTGTCGTCAGTCACTCGCGTCCGCAGGGACGGAAACCAGTGGTAAGGAGCGGTCGTCCTTCGGGACGAGGAGATACGAAACTGCTCAAACCGCCTGCCGCATCCGGCGCATGAACCGCCTCTCACTCAGTAATACGTACAGTATACCATAACAGATGCATCATGCCAGCCTATGCGGTAACACTCGGCGCGGGCGCCGCTTCAGTTTCCGTCTCAGCGTCACTGACGCCCTGCTCCTCCGGTGTTTCATCGGCGCCCGCGCTCGACGACGCCGCACCAACTTCGGTCGCCCGATCCATCGTCACATTGCCATGCGCCGTGACCGTCAGGTCGCCAGACGCGTCGTTCGCCTCGACGTGCGATTCCAGCTCCGCAACGGCTTCAGGATCGGGAGACGTCGTCGGCTCTTCCGCCGCCCCCATCTGCTCGCCAATCGTCGCGGTCAGTGGTCCGTCATCCCGATCTCGATCTCGATCTCGATCATTCCGGTCGTCGTTGCCGCGCCGGTCATCGTTCGCGCCGTCACTTTCGTCGTCCGCGCTCTCATCATCGTACAGCGCGGCCTGCGCCTCTGCTGCTTGCATTTCGAGGTTGCGTTCGTTCTGGGCTTCAAGGTCCTCCGGCTTCACCGGGTGGCCCATGTTGTCCTGCACGTAGCCGTCAATCGCGTCCTGCTCGGTAAATTCGAGCGCACGCCGCAGGCTGAGACCCATCCGCCGCCGCTGCGGGTCAATGCGGATGATCCGCAGCGTCATCTCGTCGCCTTCCTTGACAACGTTGCGCGGGTGCGCGACGCGGTCATCGGAAAGTTCGGAAACGTGGATCAAGCCCTCGATGCCATCCTGGATGCGCGCAAAGGCGCCGAAGTTGGCGAGTTGCGTGATCGTCCCCTGCACCAGTTGGCCGACCTCGTACTGGGCCGCGACGCGCGTCCACGGCTCAGCCTGCGTCCGCTTCAACGACAGGGCGATCTTGCGCTCGTCCTCGTTGATACCAAGGACATAGACCTCGACCTCTTCGCCGATCTTCAGCACCTCGCTCGGGTGCCGGACGCGGCTCCATGAGAGTTCGGAAAGGTGAACCAGTCCGTCCGCGCCGCCGATGTCCACGAAGGCGCCGAAGTCGCAGATGCTGGAAACGCGACCCTTGCGGACCTCGCCCTCCTTGAGCGTACCAATCAGCCGCTCCTTCATCGCGTCGCGCCGCTCCTGGATCGCCTGCCGCTCGGAAAGGATCAGGCGGTTGCGGTGCCGGTTGATCTCGATCACTTTGAGGGGGATCGCCATGCCGATCAGTCGAGCCATGTCGCCCTGCTTGGAGGCCTCATCGCCGCCACGGATCTCCGTGACCTGCGACGCGGGCACGAAGCCGCGCACGCCATCCAGATCAACCAGCAGGCCACCCTTGTTGTAGTTCTTGACGATCGCCTCGATGACCTCGCCCGCCTCATACTTCTGCTGCAGGACGCGCCACGACTTTTCCTGCCGCGCGCGGTCAATCGAAAGGACCGCATGCCCGTCCGCGTTCTCCGGCTGGACGACGAAGACAAGCACCGTATCACCAGACGACAGCGCCTTCCGCTCCGCGTCACCGAGACTGGAAAGTTCCTTGTTCGGGATGATGCCCTCGGACTTGGACCCGATGTCCACGAGCACTTCGTCGCGGTCGAGCTGCATGACGATGCCCTCGAGTACGTCGCCGTACTTGAGCGTTCGCACGTCCGTATCAGGCTCCGCGAGCAACTGCTCCATCAGGTTCCGACCCAGCGGGGCCGACCCCATCCCGGTCTCGGAAATCACTGCCGTGTTCTGCTCCATATACCTTCTCACAGATGTTTCATACCGCACCCGACCACACAGCCCGATGCGAAACATTCATACCGCAGCCGCCTCATGCACGACTTGCACACGATTGATGGCGCTACGCCCAGCATTTTTCAGTATACACGCAATCATGAAACTCGTGCAACCGAGATATAGTTTGCAACGCGAGGCCACAGAACGCTATTCCCGGCGTTTCTTTCACCCGCAAACAATCGGCGCGATGAAAGATGCCGCACATCGGTAGCGTAGGCTGATGGACCGTAACAACTCGACGCGGTGATGGTAGGAGGAGTTACGCCGTGGAACTGCTTCGGTTCGCGGCGGTTTTGACCGCGCTACTTACCGATGTCGGCCTATTACCGAAGTGAGTTGTTCGGTTCATAAGCCCCGCGCCGACCACTCTTTGACACAGCATGATCGGCGACCGTGCGCAGCGCGCGGAAATCTTCGGCCATGTGCGCGTAAGGGAACCACGCGAGCACTTTGGGCGACGGGTGAAAAAGCGGAAAGAGCGTGCGGCCATCCCAGGCGTGCGGCTTGCCTCGGGCTTCGGTGAGTTTCAGTCCGTGCGGCTCGATGCGGCCCAATGCCGCGAGCGCGACGGCGCCCAAAGTCGCGACGACGGGTGGGTCCACGATGGCCAGCGTCGCGCGGAGATGGCCACGGCAATTCGCGAGTTCCCGCTGGCTCGGCGGTCGGTTCGCGCCCGTCGGGCCTTGCGGGTTGCAGAGCGCGGCGTTGGTAATGAAGACGTCGGCGCGCGTCCATCCCGCCTCGTCCAGGAGCCGCTCGAATGTCCGCCCCGAGAAGTCACCGGAAAAGGGGACGCCCGTCCGCTCTCCACCGCTACGTCCCGGCGCTTCGGCGATGAACATCACCCGTGCGTCAATGTCGCCGTTCGCGCTCGTCAAAACGCGCCGCCGCCCCTCCATCGCCGGGCAGGTTCGGCACGCCGCGACGGTCGCGACGAGCGCAGCGAAGTCGGCATCGCGTTGTACTCGTTCGTCTACGGTGTCAGTCGGGACAGTGTTCATGGCCGGAAAGAGTGGGGTGATGCCGGTGTCGCGACCACGGGCGCGGTTGCTGCAATGCGTTCGGCGCGCGATGGCGAGTTCGTGATAATTACGCCGCTGAGGATCGTTGCGCCGCCAATCAGAACAAAAAGCGTGATCGGCTCGTTCAGGAAGACACGCGCCGCGATCACACCGAAGCAAGGCACCAGATAAATATAGACCGCGACCTGCGACGGTTGAAGGGCGCGCAAGCCCCGGAACCAGAAGACGTATGCCAGCCACAGCGTGATAACGCCGACCCAGAGCAACAGCAACCAGTCTTGACCGGAAAGGTGAGCGACCCGGCCCGGCGTGCCAGAAACGAGGATTGGTAGGAGGAAGACGGTGCCGACAATCGTCGTGACGGCGACCAATTGCATGGAGGGGTAGCGCGCAAGCAGTGGCTTGGCGAGGACGGAATACAGTCCCCAACTGAGCGGCGACAGGACGAAGATGAGCACGCCAAGGGTGTTCCGCGCGCTAAACGAGACCGACGGCCCGCCGAGCAGTAGGATGATGAGGAAGCCGAGAAACGCGACGCCCATCCCGACGATTTTCCGCCGTGTCAGGCCGATACTGAGAATCAGCCAGGCGAACAGCGCTGTCCACAGCGCGTTGGTCGTCGCGAGCAGGCTGGCGACGCTCGCCGTGATGTACCGCTGCGCGAGGATATTGGGGATCGGCGTCAACACCCCGCCGAGGATCGCGACAAGGAAGACGCGCGGCATGTCCGCCCGAACGATGGGTACATTGGAACGCCGAAGGACGAGCAGCAGCACGACATTGCAAAGTGCGGCGAGGAGCGAGCGCACGACCAGCGTATCCGCGACAGTCAGGTGCTCCAGGATACGCTTGAGCGCAACGAAGTTCGTTCCCCAGAACATCGCCGTGAGCAGGAGCGGCAGGTGGACGCTGATGAGTAAACGGCGATTCACAGCGCTCCTTCTCGGAAACAAAGACCCCGTACCGATACCGGCACGGGGAGAGTATACGCGATTCGCAGTTGTCAGTGATTCTTACTCGTTCGGTCGGAGCGCCCGCAGTTCCTCAAAAAGCCGCTTTTCGTCGTCGGAAAGATGCGTCGGCAATAGGACGCGGAGGGTAACGATAATGTCGCCCCGTTTCTCCGGGTGTCCGATGGCAAGCGGCCATCCCTTGTTCGCGAGACGGATTGGCCGCCCGTTCTGCGTTTCCGGCGGCACCTTGACGAACAATCGCTTGCCGTCCGGTATTGGTACGACGACTTCACCGCCGAGCAGTGCCGTGTAAAGCGGCACGTCAACGGTCGTCCGCAATGTCGTCGGTGTCACGTCGTCGCGCGTGAACCGTGCATCGGGCAGGACGCGCAGTTCGATGACGAGATCACCGTTTCCTCCTCCACCGACGCCGGGATGACCCTTGCCCGCAAAGCGCAACCGCTGGCCGTCGTCCGCGCCGGCGGGAATCGTCACCATCATCGGTTCGGCGCGGTTCAAGTCGAAGGTAATCTGCCGCTCGCCGCCAATGTAGGTATCCGCGAATGTCACTTCCAGTTCAGCGACGGTATCGCGCCCACGGCGTGTGCGCGGGGGCGCCTGCGTTGTGGCGCCACCCCGTTCCCGGCCTGCCGTGCGTCCGAACAGTGTCTCGAAGAAGTCCGAGAAACCGGCGCCGCCATCGGTGGTCGTGTATTCGGTTTGGTAACTGCCGGCGGCCCCGCTCCCGCGCGCGCCGCCTTGCTGCGATGTGAACCAGCGCGTGAAATCGTCCGCGCTCTGACCCGTTGCACCCGGCCCGCCATTGCGTTGATACTGCTGCCAGGCTTGGCCGTATCGGTCATACTGCGCCCGTTTCTCGCTGTCAGACAGCACTTCATATGCCTCACTGACGCGCTTGAACTGTTCCTCCGCGCCCGTCTCCTTGTTGACGTCCGGGTGGTATTTGCGGGCGAGCTTGCGGTAGGCGCTCTTGATCTGTTTTTCGTCCGCAGTCCGGGCGACGCCCAGCACTGCGTAGTAATCTTGAAACTCCATCGCCTTCGTCCATGCCCCTTCCTGACGCGCCGCCGAGCGACACAAAGCCCGCAACGCTTAGTCCGGTGACAGAATACCCCTTGAGTCGCTTCGTGTCAAGGTTGCGATGCGGTTGTCATCGCCGCCATATCGCGTCCCACCTTGCGCCGAACGATGCTCCCGATCCACCATGCCAGCCCTGCCGCCAGCGCCATCACGATCAGCCCGGCGATGGGCAGGAGCAGAGCGATAATTGCGCCGATAGCGACGACGAAATCCTCGCCGGCGGAGGCGACGGGCGTCGGAATGCCGCCGAAGACGCCGGTGAGCGGGCGGCGGTAGCGGACTTTGAGCAGGTGCAGACCCAATGCAAGCGCCGCGCCGATGATCGCGGCGAGGACTGCGGGCAAGCCGGTATCTTTCGTCGTCGCCAGCATGATAAGTGCGCCCGCGACGGGCCGGTAGAACAGCCCGAGGCGGTCGTTGATCGCCTCGATGGTCGGCGATTTGTCTCCGAACAGTTCGAGTGGGAGCAGTAGCAGCAGCACGACGATGCCGCCGTTACTGGCGAGAAAGGTGTACGGCGATCCGATGGGAATGCGACCGCTGAGGCGATGCGCGAACGTCAGCGCGAGTAGCGGAAGAAAGGCGTTCCACCCCGCCGCCGCCGCGAGCGCCATCCCCAGCACAATATGCATGCAACCCCTCCGCCCGTACCCACCTCTTGCCCGTCGCGCGCAGTATGGTTGCACACGGTATGGAGCGTCAACCGGAGCAGCCAGGGAGAACCGCAGAGGCGCAGAGGACGCAGAGAGAAAGAGTTGAACCACGAAGGCGCGAAGAGCAGGAAGGAAGACCGAGAAGAGATGACATTTCTGTTTCTCTTCATTCCCCCTTCGTGCTCTTCGCGCCTTCGTGGTTCAACTCTTTCTCTCTGCGTCCCCTGCGCCTCTGCGGTTCTCCCTGGC
>JALYXG010000765.1 GCA_030947205.1 Chloroflexota bacterium | reverse complement strand
GAAGCCACATAATCCCTCCCAGATAGTGGCAATCACGCGGCTCTCCCCGCGGTTTGGTGAAACTGCTTGCACGCTGCGAGAGCGCGCTGCCGCAGCAGATCGAACTTCGCCCGTCCATTGTCGGGAGAGCCTATAACCGCTGGCAACAAGGCAGTCGGATGATTGTCGATCTGGGAGGTTGTCGAACGACGAGATAGTATCGTCGGCAGTTTGTTCCGATGATCAAACGCACGAGCTAGGAGGGCGATGGTCATGAACGACATGCAGCAGCGCGTTCAGGAAGCGTTGGAAACGCGCGACGATGATCTGAGAAGGTTCGAAGCCGAGGGCGCTCAAGCGTTGCCGGCGGCTACCGCTGAGGGCTACGTACAGCGTGACGGCGCCCGGATCTGGTACGCGACATATGGGCGTGGCGCGCCCGTGGTTCTGCTGCATGGCGGCCTTGGCCATAGCGGCAATTGGGGCTATCAGGTTCCGGCGCTCATCGCGTCTGGCTATCGCCCCATTCTCATTGATAGCCGTGGCCACGGGCGGAGCACGCGCGATGCACGGCCATTTATGTATGAGATGATGGCATCCGATGTGCTCGCCGTGCTGGATGAACTGAAACTGGATCACGCTGCGGTTGTAGGCTGGAGTGACGGTGCGTGCATCGCCCTCATCCTCGCCGCGCAGGCTCCCACACGCGTTGCGGGCGTCTTCTTCTTTGGCTGCAACATGGACCCCAGCGGCACGAAAGAGATGGCCACGCCTAACCCGGTTCTCGACCGCTGTTTTGGCCGGCATGCCAAGGATTATGCCCGGCTATCGGCCACACCCGACGACTTCAAGGCATTTGCCGGGGCGGTTGGCCTGATGCAGGCGACCCAACCCAATTATACGGCGCACGACCTGGCGGAAGTTCGCGTACCCGTCACGATTGTGCAGAGCGAGCATGACGAATTCATCAAGCGCGAACACGCCGAATATCTCGCGCGGAGCATTCCTGGGGCAGACTTGGTCATCCTGCCCGGTGTGACGCATTTCGCGCCGCTGCAACGGCCGGGGCAATTCAATGCCACCATGCTCGCGTTCCTGCGCAGGGTGCTTGATTGAGGGACGCTGCCTGCGGTCTGCCCGCTTCGCCCCGCTTGCTTTATAGTGCGCGCATCCGATGACGGAACGCGTCGCCCTCGCCGACGTGGCATGAAGGGAGAGTCATGGACGTGATGCTATCAGATACCGCCGCACTGCTTGTGATTGATGTCCAGGAGGCACTGGACGACCCGCGACGACCGCCGCGTAACAACCCCGATGCCGAGGCGAATATCGCCCGGCTCCTCGCCGCATGGCGACTGACCGGGCAGCGGTGTGTCCACATCCGCGATGATTCGCTCGATCCTGCCTCACCATTTGCGCCCGGTCAACCCGGCAACGCGATCAAGGCGATCGTCGCGCCGTTGGCCGATGAGTGGTTGATTCCCAAGCACTTCCACAGTGCATTCATCGGCACGGATCTCGAAGCGCGACTACGCGACGCGGGGATCACGACGCTCGTTGTCACCGGCCTCGTGGCGAATCAGTGTGTCGAGTCCACCGCGCGTATGGCCGGCAACCTCGGCTTCGACACATACGTCGTCGGAGATGCGACTGCGGCCTACGATAGCACCGGACCGGATGGCACGCACTATGCCGCTGACGCCATCCACGCTATGACGCTGATGAACCTGCACAAGGAATTCGCCACGATTACGACTACCGATGCAGTCCTTGCGGCAGTGGCATCCCCGTCGGGGATGAGTGTACCGTCGGACGATGCTTCGTCGCAGCGACGGTGAAGGCTGGGAAACTGCGCCGAGAGGGCGGGAGAGCCAGCATCATGTACGTAGTCCAGACGACGTGCCGATGACGCGCCCGACACGACGCACCGATCTCGCCGGGCGCTACGCATGGCCGGAATGGCTGGTGATCGGCGCGCTCGTGATCGCTTGCCTGCTGCTCGTCCCGAAACTGGCTGCGACCGGGCGGTACGACGCCGCAATTCTCCGCTTTCCCTTCCAGGTGGACGATGCGGAAGGCGTCGTTCTCGCCGAGGCGGGGCTGATCGCGCACGGCACAAACCCGTACGCATTTCAGCCCTCCCCGGCATCGCATTTCTACGCGGGGCCGTATACGCCCGTGTATACCCTCCTCAATAGCGGCGCGGTCGCGGTCGCGGGGCCGACATTCAAATTCGGGCGCGCGTTCCAGTTGCTCGCGACGCTCGTGGTCGCGGGCTGGCTCGCGTGGATGGTACGACAGGCAGCGACGGACAGGCGCGGCTGGGTGGTCGGCGGCTGGTCGGCGGCGATCTTCGTCACGGCGCATCTCGTCGCCGTCTGGGGCGTCCGCGTCCGGCCGGACATGACGGCGCTCGCCTTCAACGCGCTCGGCGTCGTCATTCTGCACGCCTGGCTCAATCGCGACGACGGGGAGCGATGGCGCGCAGGTGGATGGCCGAAGGGTACGACATTCGCACGGATCGTCGTCGGTGCGGCCTGCTTCGCGCTCGGCTGGTGGACGAAGCAGACCTTTGTCGCGTTGCCCGTCGCGTTCATCATCGCGAC
>JALYXG010000760.1 GCA_030947205.1 Chloroflexota bacterium | reverse complement strand
ACACGGGCCATCGCGTTCCCTCCTCAACTTCCTGAACGGCGCTCGCCCCACCGAGCGGGCCTCTCCGGTTGTCACACACTGAAGCAGATTTCTGTAGCGTGAGAGTAGAGGACGACACATGGTGCTGTCAAGAGGGACGGACACCGCACGCAGAATCTGTGCGTCTGTCTAGAGGGGAAATGCGAGCGCAGAGGACGCAGAGGAAGAGATAAAGAAAGAGAAAGAGAACGAGAAAGTCAGAGACAAATGCGCGATGGTCATCATCCCATCTTTTTTGCGTCTCTCTGTGCTCTCTGTGTTCTCTGCGCCCTCTGCGCTCCGCCACCCTATTTCCCCAGGCGGAAGCCGGCGAGAGTGAGAACGAAGCCAATCAGGAGGCCGAAGATGGCGAAGCCGATGGACAACAGACCCAGGTATCCCTCGCGCAGCAGCAAGGCCGCGACGCCACAGCCGAGGGCCAGCAGGCCGGGGATATAGAAGTATCCCGGCGTCAGCGCCGCGAACAGCGCCAGCAGCAGCCCAAGATAGCCAAGCCCGCGCGCGACGCTTTGTTTCGATGTTTCGCTCATACTGTCCTCACCCAAACCCTCCCCGGCATACGCGGAGGGAACAATTCTCAATTGCACTGATTGTATGCCAAAGTAGGCATGCTGACATTGCCGCATGCACGGCGACGAATGAGCCACCATTGACTGAAGGAGCAACCGGGATGCGAAAGAGCGCCGTGCAGCGATCCGTCATTCTCGGCGCGCCGCTCGCGGTCGGAATAGCGGACCTCACACATCCGACCTTCACCAAAGAGGTCGGCATCTACCATGGCGTCCTGGCACACCTCAACTGGTGGATCATTCTCCACCTTGTGCAGATACCACTGTTCGCGCTGCTCGGACTCGCCGCATACTTCTTGCTCGACGGCATCGCGGGTCCGGCCGCGCGGGTGAGCCGGTGCGCACTCGCCGTCTTTCTTGTCGTGTATCCGGCATTCGATACCCTGATCGGTGTCGGGACGGGTATTCTCGTCAAGAACGCGATGCACCTTCCCGTTTCCGATCAGGCAACCATCGCGCAGGCCATAGACGCCTACTGGCGCAGCCCAATCGCCTTCATCATCGCCGTAACGGGCGCGGATGCCTGGAACATCGGCGTGCTCTTCGCGGCGCTGGCGCTGGCGCGACCGCGATGGGGTCGCTCGCCCGTCGTTTTTGCGATGTTCGTTGCGCTCCTCGTCGCCGTCTCCCGATCCGCCCTGGGATACGGGACGCCCGCATGGTGGGCGGCGATCCTTGTCGCATCCACAGCATTTGCCATCATCACGCAACCCTCCCTCGCTGTTGGGTTGCTTGCCTTCGCGTCATTCCTCTTCGCCGCTGATCACGCGCCACCCCTCGGCCCGCTGGGCATGCTCTGCTTTCTCCTCGCCGCCTTCCTGTTCACCATCCCCGCACAAAAAACTCCCCCTTCCTCCGTGGGGAAGGGGGTCGGGGGTTAGGGCCGCCTACTCGTACCGCAACGCCTCCGCGATCGGGACGCGGCTGGCGCGGCGCGCCGGAATGACGGTCATGATGAAGGCGGCGACGAGGGCGATGATGGCGAAAAGCGCGATCTGCCCGAACGGGACGGTCATATCCTTCGCCTGCGCACCCGCGTTGCCGCTCGCAATCAGATTCCGCGAAAGCACCATCCCGGTCGCCACGCCGACGATCACGCCCGTGACGGCGATAAAGAGCGACTCGATCAAGAAGCTCGCGCTCACCATGCCGCGCTGATAGCCGAGCGCGCGGAGCATACCGATCTGTTGCCGCCGCTCGACGACCGAGCGGAGCGCGATCACACCGAGCGCCGCGATGCCGACAAAGAGGCCGATGCCCAGGAACCCTTGCAGCAAGTACAAGAAGCCCTGGCTCTGCTGCTGCGACTTCTGCAACTCGTCGCGCAGATCAATCGCCTGCACGCCGTTCTTGACGAGCGCCGCCTTGATGCCGAACTTGACCGTCTTGCTGTCTGCTCCGTTCTTGAGCGCGATGAAGTAGGCAGTGTTCTGCCGGTCGGGCGGGAAGACCTGCTGGAACGTGCGGTCATTCATCAAGAGCCCCGCGCCGCTATTCCCGATGCCAAGCCCGTCGCTGACATTCATCGTTTGGTCGAGCACGCCGATGATCGTCACCTGTCTGGCCGCACCCGTTCGCTGGTCGCGGACATCCACCGTGATCGGCGTCATCGTCTTGTCAGTATCTTTCACGCCG
>JALYXG010000706.1 GCA_030947205.1 Chloroflexota bacterium | reverse complement strand
ACCGGCGACACGAGCGGCATCCGCCAGTCGTACGACGACGCGATGAAAACCCATCGGCTGGTGATGGCCGCCAACGAATCCGCAATGACCGGCCAGGTCGTTCGATTGTCGTAGAGAACAATTAGGTAGCGTAGGCTTCAGCCTGCGAAAAGATAACGCAGGCTGATGAACCTTAACAACTAGATTCGGCAAGAGACGCACAGGCTGGAAAGCCTGTGCTACCGGTAGCCGGGCGCCCTCTGGGCAGATTTCCAGCCTGCGTCCCCGGATTACCGATTCAGCCAGGTGATGTTCATCAGCCTACGCCACCTTCGTTTCTCGCTCAGTCCTCGGCCCTCAGTCCTTCCTCTTTTTTGGGGGCGACCTTCGCGCGGATTTCGTGTACGCTATGCGAAAGCTGCCGAGGGGAGAACGAGACGCCGATGCACGCAACGTTGATGAATCACCGCCGTATCCGCATCGAAAAGATGAAGTATCCGAATGTACGCTACTACTCGTATCAGAAGCGGCTGCTTCGCGAAACGGGCGACGAATTGATTTTGTATAACCCGCCCGGCCTCGCGATCACCGACCATCTGCGTGGCGGCGGCTTTTACTTGCCAACGCAATCCGTAACGTGGTGCAGCACCGAGCGCTGGAATAACATCGCCGCTGTCTATGAGTCCAAGGGTGCGTTCAAGTTCTGGTACTGCGATGTCTCGATGCCCTGCACGCTCGCGGATGAGGTCCTGTCGTATGTGGACCTCGACCTCGATTTGATCGCCTACGAGGACGGCTCGTACCGCGTGGACGACGAGGACGAATTCCTCTCGCATCAGCGCACCTATAACTATCCCCCTGAGATCGTCGAACGTGCCCGCGCTGAACTCAGCGCGCTGATTGCGGCCCACGCGGCGCGGCAGTTCCCCTTCGATGGCTCGCTAACGGCGTTCGTGCCGGAGCCTTACAAACGCCCGTAATCCACCGGCGCCCGATACTCCCGGATCGGGTGGAAGCCGAGCGCCTGCGGCCAGAATGTCCCGGCTTCTCCTTCGACCAGACCAATAGTCAGATAGAACCGGGGGCTGACGAAGCGGCTGATACAGGCCTTCGCGTCCAGCGTGATTGTCAGGGCGCCTGCCTTGCGCAAGGCGTCCCGTGCGTAGGCGCGGAGCATGATGTCGGGGCAAGGCAACCCGGTCGGGCCGCCATAGGCCTGCCCGCGATGCCGGAACGAGATGCCGACGCGGACATCCTCGCCCTCGTACGAAAATTGGATATGCTGCAAATGGTCGGGGCGAATCATCGCGATGGAACGCTGTCGACCGCCCGGTTGAAAATCTTTTACGCTCAAAACACGCTTCCCGACGGGAAGCAATGTGTCGAGATGCGGCACGGCGAGTTCGGCAAATGTCCGGCTGAGCGCCCGCTCCTCGATATGACTTCTTCGCATCAGTCCCGCATCGAAATCAATCAGTCCAGCCTCCACGAATGGCGCGTGCGGCTTGGGAATGACGTTGTCTACACGAACTGTGTCCAGACTCTGGAGGCGTGTCCCGTCGCGAAGCGTCAGGAAATCGGCTGGCAAGGAAAGCCCGCCCGTCGCGTTCTCCGCGCGCACCCATACGTTCGTGGCCGTGTCCACACCTGCGAGTTCGACGTGCGTCGCGTCGGCTCGGGCGATGACGAGGACGAGAAGATCGCGCGGCCCCTGGTTTTTCGACGTTCGAGTTGGCGGCATGTCGCTCCTTTGGATTCGGTTGCCGAGTGTACCATGCGCCGACAACGTGGTATAACGCAGCTACGGTATCGCCGTAGTGTGGAAGGGAATTGCCCGTGACTGTGCCGCCTGTCAATAGGTATTCACCGCCCGACACGGCGCGCAATGCGCCAACCCGCCTGATCGTTGCGGTCGTGCAGGACTACGACGCTAATGCGATCACCGATGCGTTGACGCAGGCCAATTTTCGGCTCACCCGCGTCGGCAGCACTGGCGGCTTCCTCCGCATGGGGAGCACAACGCTCCTGATCGGCGTCGAGGACTGGCAGGTTTCGCGCGTCAAACGGATGATTATGGAACATTGCCGCGAGCGGATGGAAGTCGTACCGCCGGACATGCTCGACATCCACGCCTGGTACCCGTCCGATGTGATGGAAGTGCCGGTCGGCGGCGCGGTCGTCTTCGCCCTGAAAATCATCCGTTTCGAACGCCTCTAATCGCGAACGCGAAGGACTCCGATGCGCCAGCGCCTCCTTTCATACTTCACCGCCGCCTGTATCAATCTCGCCATCGTCGGTGGTACTCACGAGGCGTCGTTGGTTGCACGGCCACCGATTGTTCGCGTGCGGGCGCGCGACGCTGCGCGCGGCCGATTTGATCGGCGTGAACTCCTGCCGGACGGCAGCGTTGCCGTTGCGCGCGTCCGGGCAACCAAGGCGTCATTCAGTTCCAACTGACAGAAACGCGGCGCAACACCGCCGCTTTGAGAATGAGAAGGGCGACTCAGCGTGAGTCGCCCGCTCCGGTATGTGGCCTATCCGCGCTAGCGCGAGTGCAGCAGGTGGGCGTTGTGGTCTACCGTCTTGCCGCTGAACGTGCGGTCCATCAGATGCTGCACCGCCATGACATGCGCGCAGGTGCCATTCTTCGCATGAAAATCGCAGGAGCATCGCCACTCGCCGCTTTCGGCAGTGACCGTATGGACATCATTATCACCCTTGAATTCGACCGAAAGGTTTTGGAGCGACACACGCCACGGCTCATCCGCGTAGCGCCGGGCCTTTTCGAGTTTTCCGATCATGCTGGAATGCATTTGACCGCCTCCTGCCTTGAAACGACTCGCTCCCAAGCCGCCTCCCGAATCAATGGGGCATGGCGCCCCGTCTCAAAAATCAAACCACCGCAGGGCTTGATGCTCCCTGCGGTGGTTTCGTGGCGTCGCGCTGCGGCTCCTGGATCAATGATGCATCGCGGAATGGGTAGAACACATCCATCGTCAATCACCGCCGCGTGTCGCCATTTCGACCTCTGATGATCCCATCATACGGCGCAAACATCGCCGCGTCAACACTTGACACAAAATGTACGTACACTCCCCGGCACAGTCGTGGCGACCGCACCGGGGAACACGTAGACTGAGGTCTCAGTCCGTACCCGCTACGGGTGCTTCGGTCGCGCTCGCGCTCTCGTTTTCGCTGCGGATAATGCCGGACAGCGCAGGTTCCGGGAGTGGCGCGGGCCGCTCGCCGGGTTCGTTCGAGAAGCCGTGGCGCGGCATGCCGCCGTCCGCCGCCTCGAAAACTTGGAAGACCTGCTCCTGATCGAGTGTTTCATCGTCGAGCAGCCGCTGGGCGAGTGCATCGAGTGCCGCGCGATGCTCGTTCAGCAGCTGGGTCGCGCGGTGATGCGAGCGCTCCAACAACTCGC
>JALYXG010000368.1 GCA_030947205.1 Chloroflexota bacterium | reverse complement strand
ATGCCGCAGTTCCTGCAGTCCGCGCGCGGCCTGTCGCCGCTGACATCAGGCCTGACGACGTTTCCCACGGCGGTCGGCATCATGCTCGTCGCGCCGCTAATCGGGCGGCTGTATCCGATCATCGGGCCGCGTCGCCTTGTGATGGCTGGCGCGCTCCTCGCGGCGTGTGCGGCGTTCGCGCTGCGGTACGTCGGCCTCGACACGAACCTCTGGATTGTGCGACTCCAGATGTTGCCGCTCGGCATCGCCTTCGGGTTGGTCTTCATCCCGTTGCAGACGAGCAGTTTCGCCCGCATCAGCCTCGCGCAGACCGGGCGGGCGACCGCCGCCTACAATGCAGTTCGGCAGGTGGCGACGAGTTTCGGGTTCGCGCTGCTCGCGACGGTCCTCGCGAGCCGGCTCACGACCTATGGCGCGACGCTCGGCAATCCGACGACGCGCGACAAGGCGGTCGCGGCCTTCCATGACACGCTGCTCGTGCCCGCCCTGCTCAGCGCGCTCGCATTCGTCGCCGCCGCACTCCTGATCCGCGACCATCTAGCGGCAGAGACGATGCGGAGTGTCCCTTTGGAGGGCGATGCGACCACCGCGCTCGCACCCTCCCTGGCAATGGAATGAACGGGAAAGGGAAAAGGACATGAACGACACGGAGAAACCGACCGGATTGCGCATCGTGACCTTTAACGTTCTGCCATTCGCGTACGGCCTCGTCGCGCGCTGGGCTGAGGAGCATGGGCACACGATCGCGCTCCTCGTCACGACGCCGGGACCGTCCACACGGCGGACGCCGACCTATAGCGGGGTGGTGGCGATAGCTCCGCCGGGCGTGGATGTGCTGGTCACGACACGGCTGCGGCGGGTCGCACTGCCGCTCATCCGGGAACTACGCCCCGATCTGATCGTTTCGTTCACCTTCCCGTATCGTCTCCCGCCCGAGATCACCGCGATCCCGCGCTTTGGGGCGGTGAATCTGCATCCGGCGCTGCTGCCGTCGTATCGCGGGCCAAATGTCGCCCGCCCGATCTATGAAGGGGCGCAAGAGATCGGCGCGACGCTCCACTGGACGGAGGCAGAATACGACAACGGTCGCATCCTGAGCCAACACGCCGCGCCGTTGCCGGAAGACGTGACGGAGGAAACGATCAGAGCGCTCTGGCCGCCGCTGATGGCGCGCACGCTCGCCGAGGGGGCAGCGCGCGCGATCGCCGGCGACCCCGGCACGCCGCAGGACCATGCCCGCGCCACCTACGCCGCTCCGTTCACCGAAGAAGAACACTGGCTCGATTGGGCGGAAACGAAGTACACGGTGCAGCGAAAGGCGACCGCACTCAATTTCTTCGGCGCGCCGGCGAAAGCGCGGATCGAAGGAGCGCCGTACCGCGTGCAACGGGTGGACGCGCTCCCCGATGCCGGCAGTGCATCGCCCGGCGTCGTTCTTGAACGCACAGAAGACGGCTTTGTCGTCGGCGTCGCGGACGGGGCGGTGCGGGTGGTCGCCGCGCCGCTTGCGGACTCGGCGCAAGCCGGGGGGTGAAGTCTTTCTGGTATACTTCCCATGTCCGGTTTGCCGGACACCGAAACGGCGCAACGCGGGCGCAAAAGTGCGTCGCGGATCGCCGCTTTTTCGAGTGAACGCAACGCGCAAGAACGGAAGCTATGACAGACCAGCGGCACATCCGCAACTTCAGCATCATCGCGCACATTGACCACGGCAAATCCACGCTGGCGGATCGCTTGCTGGAAGTGACGCACACGATTGAAAAGCGCGAGATGATGGCGCAAGTCCTCGACTCGATGGATTTGGAGCGCGAGAAGGGCATCACGATCAAAGCGCGCGCCGTCCGCATGCGCTACGTCGCCAACAACGGCGAGGAATACGAACTGAACCTGATTGACACGCCCGGCCATGTGGACTTCGCCTACGAGGTCAGTCGCTCGCTCGCCGCCTGCGAAGGGGCGCTACTCGTCGTGGACGCCGCGCAGGGCATCGAGGCGCAGACGATGGCGAATGTTTATCTCGCCCTCGAACACGACCTCGCCATCGTCGGCGTCATCAACAAGATAGATCTGCCCGCCGCGCAACCGGAGAAGGTCGCGCTGGAAGTGCAGAACTTCATCGGCCTCGTGGACGACGAGATCGTCCTCGCCTCGGCGAAATCGGGGACAGGCGTGCCGGAAATCCTCGAAGCGATCGTCCGTTTCATCCCGCCCCCCGGCGGCGACCGCGATCAGCCCGTGCGCGCCCTGATTTTCGACTCACACTACGACGCCTACAAGGGCGTGATCGCCTATTTGAAGATCGTGGACGGCACACTCAAGAACGGTGACCGCATCCGCGTGATGTCCAACGGTGTCGAGAGCGAGATGATCGAGGTCGGCGTTTTCCGGCCCGACATGACGCCCGTTCCCGAACTGGCGGCGGGCGAGGTGGGGTATGTCGCGACCGGCCTGAAGATTGTGCGCGACTGCCCGGTCGGCGACACGATCACCACCGCCGCGAACCCGTCGCACGACCAACTGCCCGGCTATCGTCCCGCCAAGCCGATGGTCTTCGCCGGCTTTTATCCCGTGGATTCGGATGACTATCCGCTCTTGCGGGACGCGCTCGAACGGTTGAAACTGAACGATTCGTCGCTTGTCTACGAACCGGAATCGTCCGCCGCACTCGGCTTCGGTTTTCGCTGCGGGTTCCTGGGGCTACTGCACATGGAGATCATCCAGGAGCGGTTAGAGCGCGAGTACAGCATTGATTTGCTCGCCACCGCGCCGAGCGTCGAGTATCAGGTGCAACTGACAAACGGCACGACACAACTAATTGACAACCCTTCTGAATTGCCGACCGTGGACAAGATCGCGGAGATTCGTGAGCCGCTGATGGACATTACGGTGATCGTCCCATCCCGCTTCATCGGCGCGATCATGGAACTCGTCACGACGCGGCGCGGCGCCTTCGGCAAAATGGAGTATCTGGACGAGCAGCGCGTTTTGCTGACCTACCGAATGCCGCTCGGCGAACTGATCGTGGACTTCTACGACCAACTGAAGTCCCGCACGCAGGGCTATGCCTCGCTCGATTACCAGTTCGCGGAGTACGAACCCGCCGACCTCGTCAAGCTCGACGTACTCGTCAATGCGCAGTCCGTGGACGCCCTTTCGATGATTACGCACCGCGCGTTCGCCCAGAGCAAAGGCCGCGCGCTCGTCGAGACGCTGCGCAAACTGATCCCCCGTCAGATGTTCGACGTGCCGATTCAGGCGAGTATCGGCACCCGGATCGTCGCACGCGAAACGATCAAGGCGCTCCGCAAGAACGTCACGGCGAAGTGCTACGGCGGCGACATCACGCGCAAGCGCAAACTCCTGGAAAAGCAAAAAGAGGGCAAGGCGCGCATGAAGATGGTTGGCAGCGTCGAAATCCCCCAGGAAGCGTTCATGGCCGTCCTCTCGCTCGATCGCGATCTGGAAACGGCGGGCCGCTGACGCTCCACGCGTATGAGTCGTCGCCGTTGACACCGGGTGGTACGATTGCGCTATCGTGAACCGAAGAGATTTGAGGAGTGTGACGATGGCTGAGGTGTCTCTTGTCGAGGCGCACGAGCGCTTTCTCGAAGTGGTTGACCGTGCCGAGGGAGCGAAGGAGCGTATCTACCTTACGCGCTCAGGGAAGCGCATTGCCGCGATCGTCCCCATCGAAGATGTCGAAGCGATCGAGAAGATCGAGGACCGCATTGACCGAAGGGCGTTAAAGCGCGCGCGCGCAGAGATGGCCGTGAAGGGGACGATTCCGTGGGAAACGCTGAAAGCGGAACTCGGGCTCGAATAGATGGTATACGCGGTCGAGTTCGCCACCGCCGCGAGACGGCAGTTTCGCAAATTGCCACGCGCCGTTCGGGCGATAATGAAGCCGGAGATTGACGCACTCACGAGCGACCCGCGTCCACACGGCGTCGAGAAGATGAGCGGTGAGGAGAATGCCTACCGTGTACGCGTCGGCGATTATCGCATCATCTACGAGATTCACGATGCCGTCTTGATCGTTGTCGTTGTCCGCGTCGGCCACCGCCGCGAAGTCTATCGGTAGAGGCTGGGAAATTCCAGCAGGTTGCCTTCGATTCGGAGTGCGACTGATCTACTGCGGGAGGCGGTTCACGAACCGTCCCAACGAAACTGATTACGCGCTATTGGAGACATCTTTGGGCATCGCAGCGACATCGCTCCCGAAGTTGGACCGCCCGGTGTCGGATGCATGAAGGAGCATGACGATGGTAGAAATTTCTTTCGCAGAGGCGAGCGAACAGTTCTCCGAGATGTTTGACCGCGCTGCGGACGACAAGGAGCGCATCATCGTCACGCGCCAAGGCAAACGCGTCGTTGCAATTGTCCCAATCGAGGACATGGAGGCGATGGAAGAGATCGAGGATCGCATTGACCTCGAAGAAGCGGCAAAGGCGCGCGCCGAAGCGAAGGAGAAGGGCACCATTTCCTTAGCGGAGATGAAGGCGAAGCATGGCCTGTAGATGTCGTACGAAGTACGGTTCACGCCTGCCGTTGACCGACAGATTGGCAAACTCCCGAGGGGAATTCGACCGAAGATCATCGCGCGTGCTGAAGCGCTTGCAGACAACCCGCGCCCTCATGGCGTCAAGAGATTGACCAACGCGGAGCAAGGCACATATCGTATCCGCGAGGGCGACTACCGCATTGTCTACGACATCGAAGACGATGTTCTTCTCGTCCTCGTCGTGCGAGTCGCTCACCGCCGCGAGGTTTATCGGTAGCGGCCAGGACCGATGGACTATCTCGTTAGTGCAACGCGGCCAGCGCCTCGGCGGGTGAGCCATCACCCCGGATGACAGCCTCGATGCCGGGTAGAAAGAGGTCCATGGTGGCAACGTTGAGAGCGAACAACTGCCTCGTCATCGCTATGCTCAAGCGGTCGCCCTCGACATCCACGGACGTTTTGTAGCGGACTTCGCCGTCGTCGTAGTCCATCTCGAAATTTCCGATTGTCATCACATAGTTCACACGGGTCAGGAATTCGGCGACCGCCGCCCGCCGCTCGGCGGGAACATCTTCGGTCATCACCGAATAGACGAGCAGTTGCGCGTCGCGCTCGCGGGCGTGGAGGTAACACGCCCAGATACCGTTCGCGCCGGTCCAATCGGTCGTGAGGACGTCGGTACCCACGAGCCGCATGAAGGGCAAGCCGTCGGCATTCAGCACGGCGATTGCCGTCGCGAGGATCACACCCTGCTGATCCATCGGCTCCGCATCGCGCCTGTTCATGGTCCGACGGCGGCGGCCTG
>JALYXG010000679.1 GCA_030947205.1 Chloroflexota bacterium | reverse complement strand
CGCGACCGCGACTGTTCTCGCCATCGGCGCGATCGGCGAGCGCGTGCAGGAGGTCGCCGCCGACTCGCCGCCCGTCAGCACGATGCGCGAAACCGTGACCTATGCGGCGGCGCAGGCGTTGATCGGGACGGCGATGGCGAAGGCGCAGGAGATCGGCGTGCCGATGTCGGTGGCGATTGTGGACGAGAGCGGCGTGCTCAAAGCATTCGCCCGGATGGATGGCAATAGCCTCGCCAGCGTTGAACTCGTGCAGGCGAAAGCCTTCACTGCCGCTGCGTTCCGCGCGCCGACCCATATTCTTGCAGACCGTAACAAGGACGATCCGGCACGCCTCGCATCATTGACGAACACCCCGCATCTCACCCTACTTGGCGGTGGTTACCCGATCATGCACGGGAATGTCGTGGTCGGCGGGATCGGCGCGGGCGGCGGTAGCCCCGACCAGGATCGGATGGTCGCGGAGGCGGCATTGGCGGCGCTCGCGTAGCAGACCCGAAGCGTACTGCGCGCTTCCACACGAAAAATGAACCCAAAACGCATGCTCGTGCGTGTTATTGCTGTTGGCCATGTCGTCGTGTGACATGGCCCTTTGTTTGCGTGCGACGCGCCGACCTATCCGGCGCGGTTGGGAGTATTGTGGAGGAGCCATCCTGGTTCGTTTCGCGGCGGCACGCCCTGCATCTCCTTGCCGGGGCGGGGTGCTGCGTCGGCCTCGCGCTTGCGCGACTCGACCGCGCGGCTGCCCGCCCGCTCTCCATTGCGGACGAGGATGATGGCCCGGTCACAACGCCATCGCCCGCCATAACCACCACTTCCAGCCAGCCTGTCGCGTCGGCGCCAGGTCCGCCGTCCGTGGCGTCCGTGGCGTCGGTGCGGACCTTGACCGGACATACGGATCGGGTGCTCGGCGTTGCCTTCTCGCCGGACGGACAGACGATTGCCTCCGCGTCGTTCGATCACACCGTTCGGCTGTGGAAGGTGTCGGATGGGACGCTCCTCACGGTCCTGAAGGGGCATACCGACCGCGTTGACGGCGTCGCTTTCTCGCCTGATGGCGCGCTCGTCGCATCCGCCGGGACGGATAAAACTATCCGGCTCTGGAATGCGGGCGACGGTTCGCCCGTCCGCACACTGACCGGGCATACCGACGCGGTGATGGCGGTTGCTTTCGCGCCGGATGGGCAGACGCTGGCGAGCGGTGGCTTCGATCAGATCATCCGCCTCTGGCAGATCGCGGACGGCACGACGATCCGCATGTTGCACGGCCATTCCGCCCGCGTTTCGGGCGTTGCCTTCGCGCCGGACGGACAGTCGCTCTGCTCCGGCGCATTCGATACGGTCGTGCGCGTCTGGCAACCTGCGGACGGTTCGGCACTGCGGGCATTGTCGGGTCACACGGACAAAGTCTCCGGCGTCGCGGTCAGCGCGGACAGCCAGATCATCGTTTCCGGATCGTTCGACAACACGGTGCGCATTTGGAAAGCGACAGACGGGTCGCCGGTCAAGACGTTGAGTGGCCACACCGATTGGGTGATGGGCGTCGCGATCACCCCGGATGGTTCGACCGCCGTGTCGGGTGCGAAAGACCGTACGGTGCGCCTTTGGTCGGTCAGCGATGGCGGTTCCCCACGCACACTCACTGGCCACACCGATTACGTCCACGGCGTCGCCGTCTCGCCCGATGGGACGCTCGTCGCCTCCGCGTCGGCGGATAAGACCGTTCGGCTTTGGCGAATCGCTTAGGCGGGCATTCCGTCGTCATCGGCGCGTTGCGACTGTTCCTCGACGGCGTACGGGACGCGCGCGGCGTTCAAGCGATCAATTAAGCGGACGAGCATTTCGCCCTCCGCGTGCGCGCTGACCGGTGAGTGGCGATCAACATTCGTCACGCCCGCCTCTTCACATACTGTCAGGAATCGCTGCTCCTGCCCCGCGATGTCCCCGGTCTTCTCGTCCGTCGTTGCGCCTTTATAGAGCGTATCGAATGCAACGCGTGCCAACGGTCGCCTCCTTGTCTTCGTGCCCCTTTGCTCTATCATTTTCTGGATTGCTCTGGCCCGGAATTGCAGGCTGGAGCCTCCGTCACCGAAAAAACGCCACCGGGCGCAGATGACCCGATGGCGTCGTGGCCTTGCACGTTCAG
>JALYXG010000662.1 GCA_030947205.1 Chloroflexota bacterium | reverse complement strand
CCCCAACCATCTCGTCTCCGCCGATGTCGCCGATCTCCCCCCGACGCTTGCCGCCCAGCGGGATATGTTGCAGGGACGAATCATGATCGGACGCCGGGCCGAGCGGATTGACATCGAGTGTGTCGCGCGCGGCTATCTCGCCGGTTCGGGGTGGGCGGAATACCGAAAAACAGGCAGTGTCGCGGGGTACGACCTCCCGCCTGGTCTCACCGAAAGCGCGCGATTGCCGCGTCCCCTCTTCACACCCGCCTTGAAAAACGACGACGGACATGACGAGAACATCACACCCGCGCGGCTGGCGAAGGAAGTTGGGGCCGATCTCGCCCGCGAACTGGAACGAAAAACGCTGACGCTCTACGCCGAGGCGAGCGATTACGCCGCCGCGCGCGGGATCATTTTGGCGGACACGAAGTTCGAGTTTGGCTACATCGGCGGCACGCTCGCCTTGATTGACGAGTTGCTGACGCCCGATTCGTCCCGCTTCTGGGACACGGAGACGTACGAACCGGGCCGCCCGCAGGCGAGTATGGACAAGCAACCTCTCCGCGATTGGCTGGAAGCGTCCGGCTGGAACAAACAGCCGCCCGCCCCGCACCTGCCGCCCGATGTAGCGTCCGCAACACGGGCACGCTATCTACGCGCGTACGAACGATTGACCGGCACGCCACTCGCACATAGCAGTGGCACGCCACAATAAAATTCTCCCCCTCTCCATTGCGATGGAGAGGGGGTTGGGGGGTGAGGTATGCCACGTTGGCAAGCGGGTGTGACGGTAATGCTCAAGCCCGTCGTCAATGATCCGCAGGGATTGGCTGTCGAGAGCGGTCTCAAGCAACTCGGCTATCGCGGCGTCTCGAACGTGCGCGTCGGCAAGTACATCGAACTGGCACTCGTCGCTGAGGACGAGAGGGACGCGCGCATAAAAATCGAGGAGATGTGCGACAAATTGCTCGCCAATCCGGTGATCGAAGATTACGCCTATGTCGTGGACGAAGCGTACGGTGACACCGACGTCGGGAACGACGAACTCGATACCGAAGCGTGGTGATGTTCTCCCCCTTCCCTGTGGGGAAGGGGTTGGGAGGTTAGGGCACTATGAAATGCGCGGTCGTTTCCTTTCCCGGTAGCAACGGCGACATGGACGCGGTTTATGCGCTCAGCGATGTGCTCGGCACGCCCGCCGAGCGCGTCTGGCGCACCGAAACGGACCTCAGCCGCTTCGATGCGGTCGTGCTGCCGGGCGGATTCTCGTACGGCGATTACCTCCGCGCCGGGGCGATTGCCCGCTTCGCGCCAGTGATGGACGCGGTGGCCGCGTTCGCGGCGGCGGGGCGACCGGTGCTCGGCATCTGCAACGGCTTTCAGGTGCTCACCGAGGCAGGGTTGCTCCCCGGCGTCCTGATGCGCAATGCGGGGTTGCGCTTCCGCTCCCACTGGGTACACATCCGCGTCGAACGATCCGATACCGCGTGGACGGCGGACATTCCTTATGGGACCGTATTACGCCTTCCTATCGCGCACGGTGAAGGGCGCTACGTCGTGGACCTCGAAACCCTGCATCGGATCGAGGAAGATCGGCAGATCGTCTTCCGATACTGCACCGAAACCGGCGCGTTGGCGTCCGAAGCGAACCCCAATGGCGCCACCGCGCATATCGCGGGCGTCTGCAACGAGACCGGGAATGTTGTCGGCCTGATGCCGCACCCGGAGCGCGGCGCGGAATCGCTGCTCGGCGGCGACGACGGCGTGATGATCCTTCGCAGTCTGCTTGTCGCGAGTGGTGTCGCCCGATGACGGCGGAAACGAACACGACGCAGGTAGCGGCACCGGACGCGCCCGCGACGGACGCGGAACTGCGCGAAGTCGCCCTTTCCCGCGCTGAGTATGCCCAGGCGGTCGAAATGCTCGGACGCTATCCGGCGCGTGTCGAACTCGGCATGATCGGCGCGCTCTGGAGCGAACATTGCGGCTACAAGCACTCGCGCCCCTTGTTCAAGATGTTCCCAACGACCGGGCCGCGTGTCCTGCAAGGACCGGGCGAGAATGCGGGCGTCGTGGACATCGGCGACGGCCTCGCCCTCGCCTTGAAGATGGAGTCGCACAATCATCCGAGCGCCGTCGAGCCATATCAGGGCGCGGCGACGGGCGTTGGCGGCATCGTGCGGGACATTTTCACGATGGGCGCGCGGCCGATCGCGATCCTCGACGCGCTGCGCTTCGGCCCGCTCGATGAGCCGCGCAACCGCTATCTCTTCGGTGGCGTAGTCGCCGGGATCGGCGGCTACGGGAACTCGCTCGGCATTCCGACCGTCGGCGGTGAGATCGCCGTCCATCCGTCCTATCGCGGCAATCCACTCGTCAATGCGATGTGCGTCGGCATCGCGCCGCACGCGCGCGTCACGCGGGCGAGTGCAGGAGAGCCGGGCAACATCCTCCTGCTCGTCGGCGCGGCGACGGGGCGCGATGGCATCCAGGGGGCGACATTCGCCTCCGGCGACCTCGATGAATCGGCGATGGAGCGGCGGCCCGCTGTGCAGGTCGGCAATCCATTCCTCGAAAAATTGCTGATGGAAGCGTGCCTCGAACTCCTGGAAACTGACGATGTCGTCGGCATGCAGGACCTCGGCGCGGCAGGTATCACGAGCAGCGCGGTCGAGTGTGCCGGTCGGGCGGGCATGGGCATCGAGATTGACGTGCGCAAGGTCGCGCGGCGCGAGCGCGGTATGAACGCATACGAGGTGATGCTGTCGGAAAGTCAGGAGCGGATGCTCGTGATCGTCAAGCCGGAGGCGGTGCAACGCGTCCGCGACCGCTTCGCACGCTGGGAACTCCACGCGGACGCTGTCGGCGTCGTGACCGCCGACGGTCGTGTCCGTGTCCGCGACGGGGGCACGCTGGTCGTGGACGTGCCGACGCACCTGCTCACCGAGGGTTGCCCGACCTACACGCCCCCCGCCACCGAAAGCGCGGCGACGATTGAGCGGCGGGCATTCGATCCGACGACCGTGACGGACATCGCGCCGGTGGATGTTGTCGCGGCGCTCACGCAACTCCTCAGCCACCCGGACATCGCCTCCAAGCGACCCGTTTGGGAGACGTACGACCACACGATCGGCACAAACACGGTGCTCGGCCCCGGCGCCGGCGACGCGGCGGTGCTGCGCGTGCGCGGTACCCGGCGCGGCGTTGCGCTGACGACCGATTGCAACGCGCGCTATTGTGGCCTCGACCCATATCTCGGCGCGATGCACGCCGTCGCCGAAGCGGCGCGCAACCTCGCCTGTGTCGGCGCGGAACCCGTCGCAGTCACCGACTGCCTCAACTTCGGCAACCCGGAGCGTCCGGAGATCTATTTCCAACTGCGCGAAGCGGTGCGCGGCCTCGCGGACGCCTGTCGCGCGCTCTCCGTCCCGGTCGTCAGTGGCAATGTCAGCCTGTACAACGACGGCATCGCGGGCGCGATCCTGCCGACGCCGATGGTCGGCATGGCGGGCGTTCTGGACGACATTGACCGGTGCGTCGGCATGGCTTTCCCGCCGGATACGACGCTCCTCCTCGTCGGCGCGATGACTGCGACGACGGGCGGCTCGCTCTACCTCGCGACGATTCATGACTACGAAGCCGGGGCGCCGCCCACGCTTGACCTGACGATGGAGGCGGCAGTACAGGAATGCGTGCGGCAAGCGATCCGCGCGGGGCAGGTCCTCGCTGCCCACGACCTCGCCGATGGCGGCCTCGCGGTCGCGCTCGCCGAAGGGTGCATCGCCGGTCACGTCGGCTGCGAGGCAGACCTGCCGGATGCGCTCCTGGCGGCAGTCGGCGGTCGGTGGGACGCGCTGCTTTTCGGAGAAGCGGCGTCGCGCGTCATCCTCGCAGTCGCACCGGAAGCAATCGGACCAATCGAGGATTCGGCATCGGCACTCGGCCTCCCCTTCCACATCATCGGCAGGACGACGGCGACGCCCCAGTTCGCCATGCGCGGCATCATGAATGTCCCGCTCCACAATCTCGTCGCGGCGTGGGAAAATGCCCTCGCGTGAGACATACGATACTGTTTCGAGAACAGCGAAAATGCTCGGAGCGACGATGATGGCACTGCGACAATCCGATCCCCAACCGATGACCTACGACGACTACTGCTTGCTGCCCGACGACGGAAAGCGCTATCAAGTGATCGAGGGAGAACTGTTTGTGTCTCCCGCGCCGCGAACAACGCATCAAGACGTTATCGTCACACTCATGGTCCTTCTTCAGACGTACGTCAAAGCCCACGATCTCGGCAAGGTCTATGTCGCACCAACCGATGTTCTCCTCCGCCAGACCGTGAGCATCTACGGGCGCGACGGTGATAGATTCGTACTGAAGAGAGAGGCGATCGAAGATAACGCGGTCGCGAGCGATGTCGTGACTGGTTTTCAGACGAGCGCGCGATCCATCTTCGCGTAGCGAGGAGCATACACCGATGGCAATCCGCAGATCGGAAGTTCGCGGGATGACCTACGACGAATACAGCCTGCTGCCGGATGATCGGAAGCGGTACGAAGTGATCGAAGGAGAGTTGACCGTGTCTCCCTCACCGCACTATCGGCATCAGCGCATCGTATGGTCGCTCGGGCAACAGCTTTTCGCATACGCCGAGGCGCATAAACTCGGGGAAGTTGTCGGTGCGCCGATGGATGTCATCCTCGAACCGAACACGATTGTCCAGCCCGATCTGCTCTTCGTCCGCCGCGACAATATGGAGATCATCGGCGAGGTGATCGAAGGCGCGCCTGACCTTTGCATCGAAGTGCTTTCTCCCAGCACCGGCTTGCACGACCGCTACGCGAAGAAGGCGGTGTATGCGCGGTGCGGCGTACACGAATACTGGATCATTGACCCCGCGCGCGAAATCGTCTCGGTCTTCGCGCTCGATGGCGACACCTACATCGTTCGTGTCGAGGCGGCGGGAGACGACATAGTGACGAGTGCCGTGCTGACTGGCTTCGCGATCACCGCGCGATCGGTTTTCGCCTGAAGCCATTGTGTCAACGCGGTTCTTGCGCGACCTGTGTTAGGATACGATGCGTGATCCACTGACGTGAGCAGGGAGCCTGCTATCGTGTCTTCGACTACCGCAACCCCGCCGCCCCGCGCTTCGCGTTGGAACCCGAACGAGTGGGAACCCTGGAAGCGCAACCAGTGGGCGATCTACGCGTCGGTCCTTATCTCCTTTCTCAGCTTCACCTTCATCATGCCGTTTCTGCCACAGTATGTGCAGCAACTCGGCATCCACGACCCGAACCGCGCCGCGCTCTGGTCCGGTTTGCTCGTCGGCGTCAGCCCGTTGCTCGGCGGCATCCTCACACCATTCTGGGTACGTGTCGCAGAGCATACCGGCAACAAGCCGATGGTTCTCCGCTCCCTGATTGCCTTTGTTATCCTCATCACGCTGATGGGCATGGTAACCAATGTCTGGCAACTGCTCGCCCTGCGTATCTTGCTTGGTGTGTTCGCCGGCTTCAGTTCTTTTGCGTTGGCTGTCCTGTCGGTCACGGTACCGAAAGATCGCATCTCACAGGCAATCGGGACGCTCCAATCCACGCAGTTCATCGCCGCCGCGCTCGGCCCGATCTTCGGCGGCACGCTCGCCGACACCATCGGGCTGCGCCAAACATTTTACGTGTCGGGTGCGCTCAGTGTCGTCGCCTGTGTCGTCTTCTTCTGGCTCTTCGATTCCGCGCACGACCGTGCCGCCGCCCCCAAGCGCAAGGAGCGCGCGTCCATCTCCGTGCTGGCACACCTACCCGGCTTCCTTGCGATTATGGTGACGCTCGTCTCGATCAGCTTCATCGAGCGTACCTTCGGGCCGCTTATTCCCTTGTATGTTCAGCATCTCCACGCGCCGGAACACCTGCTCGGCACGATCTCCGGCGCGGTGATCACGATCGGCTCGGTCGCGGCGGCCATCGCGGCGACGACGATGGGGCGCCTCAGCCGTGGCCGCAACCCGCGAAACCTCTTGCTGATTACCCTGATGGGCGGCTGTCTCGTCCTGATCCCGATCACCTTCGCGCAGCAATGGTGGCAACTGCTCTTCCTGCGGCCGATGCTGGACATCTTCATCGGCGGTAACACGACGCTCGCCTACGCCATCGCCGCGCGTGCTCTGCCTGAGCAGTGGAAACTGACCGCCTTCGGCACCCTCGGCGGCCTCGCGATGATCGGCAATGCCGCCGCCCCCTTCGTCTCCGGCGCAGTGACGGACGTAACGCACAACCTGCGAACGATCTTTGGCATGGACGCAGTACTCTACGGCGTACTACTTATCTGGGCATGGAAATCTATCCACCTGCCCGACCAGAACACGACGACCCCCCTCACGCCCACGCGGCAGAAAGCCGTTGGCGCGCCGGGCGACGGATAGCAAAGAAGCGCGGCCTATTGTGTGGCCGCGCTCCTCATCCGCTCGATGGCATGTTCGCTATGAGGGACGATTCCGCTGGGCGACCGCTTCATCGGGCGCGCCCTCGCGCGGGGCGGGCGCGAAGCCGTTGCCGTTCGGGGCATGACCGTTGTGTCCGTTGATCGCGTGCGCGCCGTTCGTGCCGTTGCGGTTGAAATCGGTGCGACGGGCCGATTCGTCGCCGAACTCGACGGGCAGATCAACCTGATACGGATCGCTCGGCGGCGCCGGGGCGGGGCGCGTCGGCAACACATCTGTCCGCCCATTCTCGATAGGCATCGGTCGGCGTACGGGCGCAATCTGCGGCGGCGCCTGCTGGTGACCGTTCTGGTAGTGCTGGATCGGCACGGGCAGCGGTTGCTGCTGCGGTGCGGGGTTCGCGTAAACAGGTTCGCCCGGTCTGCCTTCGGTCGCCGGCTGGCTGCCGAGACGTTCGCGGATCGTCGCCATCAAGCGACCGATGCTGCTCTCCTGCGCCTCAGCGGCGGCGGCCGGTTCCAGTTCCGTCGCGCAGTAGGGGCAGATGTCCCACGTCAC
>JALYXG010000618.1 GCA_030947205.1 Chloroflexota bacterium | reverse complement strand
CCGGCGCGCTCCAGCGGACGATTGCCGTGAGTGGCACGGGCACGGCGACGCTCGCGCCGGACATCGCCTACTTCTCGGCGGGGGTGACGGAGACGAGCGCGAACGTCGTGGACGCGCAGAACAGCGTCAACACGAAGACGAACGCGATCATTGAGGCTCTGCGGCAGGGTGGTGTGAATGTAGACAAGGATGTGAAAACGACCGGCTACTCCGTGCAGCCGCAGTACAACTACCCTCAGAACGGCGCGCCCGTGCTGACCGGCTATCGCGTCATGAACAGCGTCAATGTGACGGTGCGGGACATCGCCAAAGCCGGGCAACTGCTCGATGCGGTGACGAAAGCGGGCGCGAATCAGGTTGGCGGCGTCTCGTTCGGGCTGGCGGACCCCGAGGCGGCGAGCCGCGTGGCGCGCGAGCAGGCGGTGCAAAATGCCCGGGACAAGGCGGACACCCTCGCTAAGGCGACCGGCGTGTCGGTCGGTATGGTGATGACAGTTGACGACCAGAGCACGACACCGGCCCCGCCGCGCCCAGTAGCCGCTGCGCCCGCAGCGAACACCGCCAACTCCGCCGCAGTCCCGCCACCGATCCAGACGGGCGAAACGACCGTGATGGTGACGGTGCGAGTGATATACGCTATCGCGTGACACGCATCCGCCTGAATGCCGTGTGGCAGGGATCGAAACGGTGGATAGTTGAGACCCGTGCTTCGTCCGCGTGGTACCGTGGAGAATAGCCGATCCGATCTGGCGGAAAGGACCTCAGTGCAAACGCCACTCCCCGATGACCTCCGGCGGGAAGTCGAATCCCTTATCGAACAGTTCGGCACGCCAATCATCAGGGATGTTG
Organism: Chloroflexota bacterium; assembly: GCA_030947205.1. Taxonomy (GTDB): domain Bacteria; phylum Chloroflexota; class Chloroflexia; order Thermomicrobiales; family JALYUS01; genus JALYUS01. Next base: position 7,447 of record JALYXG010000618.1, on the reverse strand, counting down.
CAGTTGGGACACGGGCGTTCTGGCAGCGGCAAACACAGAGCCGGACGAGCGAAGTCTGCATGGTCGTGCGTCGGCCGAATGGTCGCCTGCTGATCGCCGCGAAGACATTCTACCCTCCGGGCGCCTACCGGCTCATGACGGGCGGTGTCGAGTCTGGTGAGCGCGTGCTGGATGCATTGCTCCGCGAGACATACGAGGAGACGGGGCTTGAAGTCGTGGTGCGGCGCTTGCTGGCAATCGTTGCGTACCGTCCGGAAGATGCCGCGCCCAGCGATGATGGCACGCCGCGCTATGTCACTTTTTCCTTTCTGCTGGATGAGATCGGCGGCACACTCGGCGCAACCGATCCGAATGAACGGCTCGCCGCATACCGCGAAATCGAGCCTGCGGAACTACCCGCTCTCGCCAATCATCTCGATCAGTTGCCGGACGCATACGACGAAATCCTCGCAGACAACTGGCAGGTGTGGGGCCGCTTCCGCGCGGTCATCCACCGTGTCGTCTGGGATGCACTGAACACAGATGGCTGAGGAACGCGGAGATTGGGCCGGGTTGCCTTCTCGTTACTCCGCGTTGCTCGGCACATGGGCGGTCATCGTCGCGGTGATGATGACCGGGTCCGGCGGCTCGGCGAGCAGGTGCAACCGTCCGTTGCCGTAGAGTAGGGGGAAGGCGTATCCCTCGCGGATTTGCTCGCCGTCCTCACCCTTGCGTTGCCGCAACTCGACGCCATCATCAATCGTGATTGTATGCGCCCAGAGCAATTGCCACCCCTGCACCTCAACTTGCAAGGTGCCGTCTTCCTCCGCCCGTACGCGCACGAAAGGGGTTCGTGAAGTGTCCATGGGTCGCGCTCCTTTCGTTGCTCGTACGTCTCGACCGTCTCTCATTCATTAAGAACGCCGCGCTATTCCCCGCCGCGTCTCCGACATCGGCCAACACGGCGCGGGCGCGTCTGACTTCGGGTCCGAGTACCTACTGCTCTCGATAGTGATCCTGCGAGTGGGCAACCGTCGCGGGAGAGAACGAATCAAGACAGTGCGGCGAAGAAACATAATGCCATGCGCCGGGCGCGAACGCAAGCCGCAGGCGTCAGACTGGTGAGTGACACTCATTTGATGGTCGTGACGACTAGGCACTGGTCTGTGGAAAGCCGTGGATAACCGTGAAAGGGGCGTGGAAACGGTGGACAACCTGTGCCGTACGGTCATAGCGAATGTACAGATGATCCTCATTGGGGGAGTATAGTCGCTTACAGGGCAGCGGAAACGGAGCGGCAGATATCCGTCGTTGTCGCCATGCCGCCGAGATCGGGAGTGCAGATGCCGGAGGCGAGCGTCGCCTCCGTCGCGCGCTCCAGGCGGGCCGCTTCGGCATGCGCACCGAGATGCCGAAGCATGAGGACGGCAGCGAGCAGGGTTGCGGTTGGGTTGGCAATACCGCGCCCAGCAATGTCCGGTGCGCTGCCGTGGACCGGCTCGAACAACCCCCTGCCCCCGCCGACATTCGCCGAAGCGGCGACGCCGAGGCCACCGATGTGTGCCGCCGCGAGGTCGGAAAGGATGTCGCCAAAGAGGTTCGTCGTCACGAGCACGTCGAATGCCTCCGGCGCCTGTACGAGCCGGAGCGCGGCGGTATCCACGAGCAGTTCATCGAGCGTCACGTCCGGGTACTCGGTCGCCACTTCGCGCACGACGCGGCGGAACAAGCCGTCGGTTTGCCGGAGGACATTCGCCTTGTGGACGACCGTGCAGCGACCACGCCGCCCGCGTGCGAGGAGGAAGGCGGTATGTGCGACGCGACGGGAGGCCGCGCCGGTGATGACGCGCAGTGTTGTGGCGCGCTCGCCGTCCGCGCTCGTCTCCTCGATGCCGCTGTACATCCCCTCGGTGTTCTCGCGCACGATCAGGAGGTCCACGCCGGGGCGGGAGGCCGGGATGGGCAAGGAGCGGACGGGGCGCAGGTTCGCCGCCAGCCCGAGTTCCTGGCGCAACCGGAGGATCGGCGAGCGATAGCCAGGGATGTCCGGCGGGGTCGTCACCGCGCCGAAGAGGATAGCGTCCGCGTCGCGGCAGGCGGTGAGTGTCGCGTCCGGCAATGGTGTGCCGTGCGTCTCATACGCGCCGAACCCCGCTTCCGTCACCACGAACCGCACATCGGGCAGTAGTGCCCGCAGCACGTCCGCGACGGCGGGGATTACCTCGCGCCCGATACCGTCACCAGGAATCAGGGCAATTCGATATGCACCAGCAGGCGCTGATTGCGCCATTCTCCGCCCCTCCATAACGTACCCGGTGGAGGTCCCACTTGCTTGAAACGCAGGCGAGACCTCCACCATTCCTTTGTAATGTCATCAGCCTACGCTACCACTCGGCACTCAGCACTCGTTACTCTCCCCAATCCTCATCTTCCTCCGGCGCGAGAACGAGGGTGAGTGGGTCCAGGTCAACAACTTCCAGTTCCGCGCCGCACTCTGGGCACTGGATGATCTCGCCCGTCGTGATGCCGCTGACGGTCCATTCACCCGCACACTCAGGGCATTCGGCGGTTGCCGTCGTCAATGTCGTGCTCATCTCACATTCCTTTCCGTTTCACATGGAACGTACACCGAGGCCTATCCCCTACGCGAAGTCGGTACGCGTCACGCCCTCCCAGCCATACTGCTTGACGAACGCCAACATGCCGCCCACTTCCGCGACGCGCAGGACGAAGGGAGGCAACGGTTCGGCGTGAAAGACCAGCCCGCGATCCGGCAGCGCGATCCGGCCCGTGACGGGATCTACCTCGATCGCCTCACCGTCCTGCGCCGCATCGGACGCTTCGGGCGAAACAAGGATCGGCAGGCCGATGTTGATCGCATTGCGGTAAAAGATGCGGGCGAACGACCGCGCAACGACGCACGCCGTGCTTGCCGCTTGGATCGCGACGGGCGCATGCTCGCGCGAGGAGCCGCAGCCAAAGTTGTTTCCGCCGACGATCACATCGCCGGGCCGCACCGTCGTCGGAAACTCCGGCCGCATCTCGCACAGCACATGCTCCGCGAGATATGCCCGATCCGTCGTCAGGTTGTACCGCCCCGGAATGATCTCGTCTGTATTCACATTGTCCCCAAATCGCCACACACGGCCCATCGTCCCTCATCCTTTCTCAGTTTGACAAACCGGGGAGAACCGCAGAGACGCAGAGAGCGCAGAGGGAAGAAATAGAGAGACAAAAACCTTCAGTCTCTTTCTCTCCTCCTCCCTCTCTGCGTTCTCTGCGCTCTCTGCGTCTTTGCGGTTCAATCGGTTTCTCTCTTTTCGTCGGTTCACAGATACGCCCGTGGGTCAGCAATTGCGCCTTCGATAGCCGAGGCAGCGGCGGTCGCCGGGTTGCCGAGGTAGATTTCCGCCGTCGCGTCGCCCATCCGACCAGTGAAGTTGCGGTTCATCGTCGTTAGGGCGCGCTCGCCCTTGCCGAGGACGCCGAAGTGCCGCCCGATGCAGGGGCCGCAGCCGGGCGAACCGATGTGCGCGCCCGCCCGCATGAACGTTTCGATGTAGCCGTGTTCCAATGCCTGCATCTGAATCTCCCGCGAGGCAGGGATGATGATGCAGCGCGTGCGCGGATTGACCGTGCGACCCTCGAATACACGCGCCGCCAGCGCGAGATCATCGAGCCTGCCGTTCGTGCAGGTGCCGATGAAGACCTCATCGAGCGGCGTGCCGACGACCTCCGTGACGGGGCGGACATTGTCCACCTCCGGCGGGCACGAGACGAGCGGCTCCAGATCGTCCACATTCAATTCGACGACGCGGCGATAGTCCGGGTTGACGGGGCGGAGATGGCCGGTGCCGGTGTCATACCGGACGCGACCGGCGAGATAGCGATCCGTCACCGCGTCCGCCTCGATCAGCCCAACCTTGCCGCCCATCTCGATTGCCATGTTCGCCAGCGTCATCCGCTCGCTGACCGACAGGGCGCGCACCGTCGGGCCACCGTATTCGATGGCGTCGTAGACTGCGCCGGCAACGCCAATCGTCTGGACCATCAGGAGCGTCAAATCTTTCGCCGTCACACCGTGACCGAATGTGCCGGAAACGTCGAATCGCACCGTCTGAGGCACGCGGAACCACGTTTTGCCCGTCGCGTAGACGAGGCCGATGTCCGTCGAGCCCATGCCGGTGGCGAACGCACCGAGCGCGCCGTACGTCACCGTGTGCGAGTCCCCGCCGACGACAATCGAGCCGGGCGCGACGAACCCCTGCTCGACCATCAGTTGGTGGCAGATACCACTGCCCGCCTCGAAGAAGTTGGCGATCCCCTCGTCCTGCGTGAACTGGCGGATGGCGCGGTGGGTCGTCGCGACCGCCGGGGTCGAGGCAGGCACGACGTGGTCAATCGCGATCACGATGCGCGACGGGTCCCACAAGGGACGATTCATCTTGCGGAACGCCTCGATGGCAAGCGGCGAGGTCGTGTCGTGACTCATCGCATAATCCACATCCACAACGACGATCTCCCCGGCGTGGACGGGCCTGCCGAGGCGGGCCGAGAGGATTTCTTCAACCAGCGTACCCATAATTGCCTCCTTGGATGGCATAGGCTTCAGCCTGTGCAGCGACACTCTCGGCGTGCTGTCCAGGGGGCGCCCCGAACCCGCCGCCACTGATGACAGTCCACGATTGGAGAATGCCATCCACGTCCGCATCCGTGATCGGGGCGTCGTCCGCGCGGCGCTTGACTTCGGCGGTGACGGCGCAGATCGTCTCGGCATCGAAGGCGAAGCCGAGCGTGCGGGCACGGTCGGCGATGGCGGCTCGGCCCGTCAGGGCGTGCGCGACGCTGATCGTGCGCTCGACACCGAAGGTGGCAGGGTCGAAGATCTCGTAGGTGTGCGGGTCTGCCAATACCGCCTTGGTGTGGACGCCCGCCTTATGCGTGAAGGCGGTCGCGCCCGTCAGGTAGTTGTTGAAAGGGATCGGCACGCCGACGATCTCCGCGACGAGCGCGTCGAGAAGGCGGAGGCCGGGCAAGTCGTACGCGGCGGTCAGGGCGGGGTCCGTCGCGTAGAGGCGGGCGATCAGGCCGCCGAGCGGTGTGATGCCGTTGCGCTCGCCGATACCGAGGACGGTCGTGTCAATGAAGGTCGCGCCCGCGTCAAGGGCGGCGTGGGCATTGGCAATCGCGCAGCCGCTGTCATTGTGGCCGTGAAATTCAATCGCGGCGCGGCATTCGCGGCGGAGCGTCGCCACCAACTCCTCGACCTGCCGGGGCGTCGCGATGCCGACCGTATCCGCGATACCGATCCGGTCCACGCCGAGCGCATCTACGGCGCGGTACATCGCGAGCAGGTTCTCTCGGTCGGTGCGAAAACCGTCCTCGCTCGAAAAGCGGACGACGAGGCCGTGCGCCTGCGCGAGCCGGATGCACTGCTCGGCGCAGGCAATCATCGTCGCGATGCTGTGGCCGTGGCTGTGCGTGCGGAGATGATCGGACATCCCGTAGAAGAGGTTGACGCCGTCCACGCCCGCGTCAATCGCGGCTTGCACATCATCCACTGTGCAGCGGACATGCGCGAGAATCATCGCCCGGCGCGGCATCGCGGCGAGTAGCCGGGCGTCCGCGAAGGAGCGCGGCGAGGCGGCGGGATTCGTGATCTCGATAGCATCCACGCCGAAGCGGTCGAGCGCGCGGGCGATTATCTGTTTCTGCGCCGTGGTGAAGTGGGCGCTGGCGAACTGCTCGCCCTCGCGCAAGGTGGTATCAATGATCGCCACATGCTGAATCGTCACCACGAGCCTCCGTCCTGAGCAGGCAGTCGGCAGCGGGCAGCGGGCAGCGGAAGACGCTTTACGCATCTGCTTTTCTGCCTGCTATCTGCTGCCTGCTGCCTGCTTCCCACACCCGCGCCGCCCGGAGGGGCAAACAAAAACGCCCTCATCCCGATTGGGACGAGCGGCGCGGTGATCGCGGGCTTTTCGTGGTACCACCCAAGTTCGCGATGCCCCTGGTAGACATCGCCTCAGCCGTACGGAACGCTCCTGGTAGAACAGGCTTTCCAGCCTGTTATCCGCAGGCTGGAAAGCCTACGCTACAGAAGATTCGATACGCGCGCCTATGGTAACGGAGGCGACCCGGCATGGCATCAGCACCCCAAAAGATGCATCCACCTGCGGCTCAGAGGCTTTTTTCCCGCTCTTCCCGGCCCCGCCTCACACCTCGCGCGGGTCGCTGTGCCGTTCCGTTGTCGGTACTCTCCCTCGTCAACGCCGTTGACGGTGACTTGTTAGCGTGAACGTATCATGCAACGCTTGCCCTTGTCAATCTGTACGGACATTGGCGGATTGCATAGAATATCGCATTCATAGTGTGAGCGTTCGGTTGGCGATTCGTCGTTATTTATGTGTGCTATCCTTGGGTTTTGTACACAAGAACCACAGGGTAATCGGAATAGAAAGCCCCCTCTCCATCGCAATGGAGAGGGGGCAGGGGGTGAGGTTCCCCGCTACTTCACGGATGCGTTGTACTGATCCAGCGCCTTGTTGGAGGCGGCAGCGGCTTTATCGAGGGCGGCTTTCGCGGTGGACTTGCCGAGCAAGACCTCCTCGATCGCGCCCTCGACATCGGTGGTGCGCGACTGCGTGAAGACACCGAGCACAGCGCCGCTCGTCGCGGGGTTAGACGGGTTGGCGTGCAACTGGTCAATCGCCGTCTGGAACTGCGGGTACTTTTCCGTGTTCGCCTTGACTTCCGGCAGGTCGTAGACATCCTTGCGGATCGGGAAGTAGCCGGTGCCGATGTGGAAGAAGCCCTGCTGCTTCGCCTGGGCGATGAACTGGACGAACTTCCAGGCCGCCTGCTTCTCCTTGTCCGCTTTGTCCTTGGCGATGTACACCGCCGCGCCGCCCATGATGATGCCGCCCTGCTCGCCGCCCGCCGTCGGGCGCGGCATGTAGCCGGTGCCGAGTTCGAACTTGCCGCCCGCCTTGGTGAGGAGACCCTTCAGCGAGGCGGTGGATTCCGTGATCATCGCCACCTGCCCGGCGGCGAAGGCGTTTTGCACATCGCCCGTGCTCCGGCCGAGATTCGCCGCGAATCCCTTGTCCACCATCCCCTTCCACCAGTCGAGGATTTTGACGCCCGCGTCGCTGTTGTAGACGACCTTGGTCGCCCGCTGCGCGCCCCGGCCATTGTCCGGGTCGGCATAGACGGCGTTCTGCGTGGCCAGCCACTGCTCGAAGAACCAGCCGTAGATCGCGAAGGCCGCGCCAGGCTGCGCCTTGCCGCTCGCGTCCTTCTTGGTCAACTTCTCCGCCGCCGCCGCCACATCATCCCACGTCCGGGGCGCTTTCGCCGGATCAAGCCCCGCCGCCTTGAAGGCATCCTTGTTGTAGTACAGGATCGGGTTGGAGGTGTTGAACGGCATCGCGTTCAGCTTCTTGTCCACCGTGTAGTAGTTGAGGAT
>JALYXG010000596.1 GCA_030947205.1 Chloroflexota bacterium | reverse complement strand
AACTGACGGTCATCTTATCCACCGCTGTCGCATTCACCGCGTCCTTGGTGCTGAAAGGATCGGCGAGGAACGACGGGTTATCCGAGATGTAGTGCAGCCGCTTCATCGAGAAGACCCAGTCATCGGCTGTCATGATATTGCCGGTGTGGAACTTCACGTTGTCGCGCAGTTTGAAGGTGTAGGTCTTGCCGTCCGCTGAGACACCGCCATTCTGTATCGTCGGCACCTCCTTGGCGAGGACGGGCACGTACTGGGTGAGGTCCGGCGGATTCTGGAAAACGAGCGTCTCATATGCGCCCGCCATGATCGGGTTCGACGAGATTTCATACACATGAGCCGGATCGAACGTAATGAGATCATTGATGTTACGGCCCAAGACGATTTGTCCGCCGGTCTTCACAGCGCCGCCGGATGCCGTGGTAGCCGCCGCGCTCACCGTTGGCGCGGCGCTTGTGATCGCGCCGGTGACCGTCGTTGCGACGGCATTCACCGTCGGCGCGGCGCTCGTCGCGGCCCCGGTCACGGTCGTTGCCGCCGCGTTCACCGTCGGTGCGGCGGAGGTCGCGGCGCCGGACGCCGTCGTGGCGGCTGCCCTGGGTGTGTCTGTCGCGGCGCTGCCTCCGCACGCGGCGAGCACCGTAGGCACGATCAGCGCGAGCAGCGCCGTCGCGGCAGATCGGCGAAGACGATCGGTACGTTTCATAGTTCCCCACTCCCTTTCTCGAACACAACAGGACCGTACGTCCCCACTGCACACTCAACTGTGTCCCCGGATTGTCTAGCTTTCTGTGTTCCCGTCACGATACCAGCAAATTTGCTGTCGTCAAGCGGGCTGGGGGGTTAGGTTGTCGGAAATGGTAGGGCGATAGCGTCGTGATGGACGTACCCTTCACGGAAACGGGTGAGTTTGATCTCGTCTTCCGGCAGATCGCGCACCGCGCCGTCCGCGATTAGTTCGGCCATCTTCATGCCGAGCGCCGGGCCCCACATCATGCCATGCCCACCGGCAGCAAGGACGTAGAATCCCGCCATCGGCTGGTCAATGATCGGCAGATGGTCCGGCGTGTAGTCAATCGAACCGGCCCACGACCGGGAGACATGCTGCCCGGCGAGCGCCGGAAAAACCGATTCCCACGCCGGGCGCATCTGCTCGAAATAGTTCCAATCGAAATCGAGTTGATAGCGGTCGGACGGATCGGCCTGCTCGTCGGGGTTGCTCAGGCCGAGCAGCGCGCCCTGCTCTTCCGGCCGCACATAAATGCCCTTGGTCAGCGCGAAGAACATCGGGAAGGGTGGGACATCGGGGTACGTGACGACGAGGTGCCGCGCCGCCGACACCGGCACCTCGACGCCAACCATCGCGCCAATCTTTCGCGCGCCGCGCGGCCCACCGGCATCGAGCACGCGGTCAGACTCGAAGGCGCCGCGCGTCGTCCGCACCGTAAATGTGCTGCCGTGTTGCTCGATCCCTTCGACGGTGCATCGTTCGAAAACATCAATCGTCGGCTGGCGCGCCGCCGCGAAGGTGATGTTGCGCGCGACAATCGGCGGATGGACGTAGCCGTCATTCGCGGTGTAGGTCGCGCCGAGCAGGTTTTCCCAATCGAGGCCGGGGAAGCGCGTGCGGCCCTCGGCGGCATCCACCCATTCGTTCTCCATCCCGCAGGCGCGGCGTAGCTCAACGAGGTCGAGAAAGGCCGCCTTCTCCTCCTCCGTCTCCGCCAGCACGTAGTACCCCGTCTCGGTGAAGCCGCTATCGAGCCCGAGTTCCGCGCCGAGGGCGAGGTAGCGTTCGCGTGACCAGATGCCGAGTTTGATCGCCGTTTCGGAGCCGCCCTGCTGCCGCACGACGCCCGCCGACCGCGTCGTCGCGCCCGATCCCGCCCAACTCCGCTCGCACACGGCGATCCGGCCGAAGCCGCGCCCCGCCAACTGATGCGCCGTCCACAGCCCGAGATTCCCCGCGCCGATGATGATGAGATCGTATGCTGCCATTTCTATCCCCCGGCCCCTTCCAGTTCCCCCAGCACGAAATCGTTGAACCGCCGGATATGCCGCTCGCT
>JALYXG010000363.1 GCA_030947205.1 Chloroflexota bacterium | reverse complement strand
CACAAGCAGGTCGGTGCGGACGCCTTCCGGCTGAAGCCGATCGGCACCGGGCCGTACAAGATGGTCGAGTTCGTCACCGGCGACCACATGACCTTCGAATCGTTCGACAAATACTTCGGCGGCGCGCCGGCCGCCAAGAAGGTGACGATCAAAGTGATCGGTGAGACAGCGACCCGGATGTCCGCCCTCATCAACGGCGAAGTGGATATCGCGACGAATGTACCGCCCGATCAGATCGCCTCGCTCAAAGGCAAGAAGGACGTCGTCATCAAGCAGGCGCCGCTCGCCAATATCCAACTGCTGCGCTTCGACATGAAGGTCAAGCCGATGGACAACCGCTTCGTCCGGCAAGCGATCAACCTCGCCATTGACCGCAAGACGCTGACGGACGCGCTCTGGAGCGGCAACGCGATCTACACGCGCGGTTTCCAGTACGAGGGCGAGGATTACTACAACGCGGCCCGCCCGCTCACGCCGTTCGATCCCGCGAAGGCGAAAATGCTCCTCCAGCAGGGTGGCTACGCAAACGAGCAGATCACCTACCTCGCGCAGTCCCCGAACTACTACACCTTCGAGAAGGAGGCGGCGCAGGCGATTATCGAGATGTGGAAGGCGGTTGGCATCAACGGCAAGCTCGAACTGGTTGAGGGCACGCTCCAGACCAAAACTTTCCAGGAGAACACCCGGCAGATCACCACATGGTCCGCGACGAGCGGCACGGCCGACCCAGATGGCTACCTCTGGCGCAACTGGGGGCCGGACAACCTGCAACAAAAGAACGGCTGGTGGTCGGCGGAGAGCGCCGCGAAGTACAACCAACTCGGCACGCAAGCCCGCTCGATCCTCGACAAGTCGCAGCGCTTCGATCTCTACCAGCAGATGCTCACCGAGTGGGAGACCGAAGCGCCCGGCACGACGCTCTACATCCCAAAGGAATCCTACGGCCTGCGCTCCACGATAGACTGGACGCCGTACCCGCTGTACTACATGGACTTGCGCGCGTATAACTTCAAAATCAGGTAAAAAGACTGAGGACTGAGGACTGAGGGTTTCGGCGGCGCCTCCGTGCCTCCGATTGAAGGGGAGAAGATCATGGAACAACGGCAAGTACCACAGCGGGGACATTCCCCTGCTCAGTCCTCAGTCCTCAGTCCTTCCCCTCTCCTCAGTCCTCCTCCCAGCGCGTCATCCTCATCGTTTGGGATGGGATGCGGCCCGACCGTGTCAGCGCGGAGTTGACGCCGAACTTGCATGCATTCGCGGCAGAGAGCGCGGTCTATCGCCGTGCCGTGGGCGTCTTTCCGTCGGTGACGCGACCGACGACATCGAGCGTCAGCACCGGGGCGTATCCGGCGGGGCATGGGGTGCTCGGCAATCTCTTCATTGGGCCGCCGGGCAACCGCACGCCGATTGACACGGGTGCGCGGGCCGATCTCGAACGGCTCCGCGCGGTCAATGGGGGCCGGATTCTCCGGCTGCCGACACTGGCCGAAGCGCTCGCCGGCGCGGGGAAACGGCTCGTCGTAATGAGTAGCGGCACGACCGGTCAGGCGACGCTCCTCGACCCCGAGCGCACCGCGACAATGATCCACACCGAGTTCACCTGGCCCGAACCGCTGATGGAGACCCTCGCCGAGCGGTTCGGGCCGCCGCCCGCGAAGGCGATCCCCGTGCAGGCGGCGCACGAATGGCTGACCAATGTGCTGCTGGAATATGTCCTGCCCGATGTCGCGCCGGATGTCGTGCTGATGTGGCTCTGCGAGCCGGACGCCAGCCAGCACGCACGCGGCCTCGGTTCCACCGAAGCGCAGGACGCGACGCGCGGCAACGATGACCGCCTCGGTCGCACCCTCGCGGCGGTCGCGGCGAGCGATGTGCCGACGACGGTCATCGTCGCGTCCGACCACGGTCACAGCACGGTGACGGGCATGGTGCAGGTGGGCGATGCGCTGCAAGGCGCGGGCTTCGGCGCGGCGGTCTTTCGCAAGCAAATTTGCACCTCGGACAGCATGCTGCTGATCGAGGATGGTCCCGACGCCGTCACCCTGCGCGATGATGTCGGCGCGTGGCTACGGGAACAGTCGTGGGTCGGCACGTTCGTGGACTGGTCGCGGCGGGAAGCGACGGACGGCATAGTGACGCCCGCTTTCGTCTGGAATGGGCGCGATCCGTCGTCACTGCCCTATGCGCCGACGTTCACCTATTCGTACGCATGGAACGACGCGCCGAACGCGCACGGCGTCCCCGGCAGCGCGCTGACCGGCTATACTGCCGCGCTCGCCGATTTTGAACGGCTGCAAGGGCCGGTGATCGGACTCAACCGCCTCACCTCCACCCACGGCACCCTCAGCCCACGCGATCAACGGACGGTACTGATCGTCGGCGGCAACAACATCCGCCCCGGCGCGCTCGATGTACCGGCGGGCGTTGTGGACATCGCGCCGACGATCCTTGCCCTGCTCGGCCTGCCACTCCTCCCCGATGCCGATGGTCGCGTACTCGCGGAAGCCTTCGCCGCCGGCCCGCTCCCCGCATCCGTCGAAGTCCGCTCCGAACCGCCACTCGCCGTCCCCAGTGGCACAGTACAACGCCATTGGGTGGGCACAACCGCCTACCTAGAAACGACCTTCGGGTAAGCGAACATCGCATGTGGTAGCGTAGGCGGATGAACCTTAAAACCTTGATTCGGCACGAGACTCACAGGCTGGAAAGCCTGTGCTACCAGGAGCGTAGGCTTTCCAGCCTGCGTCCCCGGATTGCCGATTCAGCCAGTGAAG
>JALYXG010000560.1 GCA_030947205.1 Chloroflexota bacterium | reverse complement strand
GGATCAGTTGCAGGGCATTGGCAAACTCGCGGTAGCGCAGCCGCGTCGCCGCATCCTGCCCGCGCAAGCCGCCCGTCAGGCGCGACAGATACCCTCCCCCAACGCCGAAGGCCGCCGCCGCACTGCCGAGCAGGATGAGTGGCACGATCAGCCGCCGATAGCGCACGAGCGCGAGCATCCCGACGCCGACCGCCGCGCCGAGCCACGCTGCGCGCGACTGCGTCAGGAGCAATGCCAAACCGACGACCGGCGCCGTCACGATGCAGAGTTTCCGGGCAACGACGGGGCGCGACGCGACCGCCTGCCCGACGGCGAGGACGAGGACGAGCATCAGGAAGCCGGCGAAGGCGTTCGGGTCCACGCCGGTGCCCGTCGCGCGGCGGGCGAGCGCCGGATTATCCTCGATGTACCGAACGATGCGGCCCGTCGGGTAGCCGACGGCGCTGAGGCGTGCCAATAGGTTCGTCGTTACGGCGACCGGCAGCCGCTGGAGGATGATCGCCAATGCGCCCGCAATGGCGCCGCCCGCAATGAGCGCCGTCGCGAACCGCGCCACATCCCGCCGCTCCCGCAGCAGGTTGACAACGAGGACGACCATGCCGACGCCGAGCAGCAGTTTCAGATAGTCGTGCGCCGTCTGCGTCGTCGTGTTCCGGCCCGCGCCGAGTAGGAAGGCGACGACGGTAGCCGCGACAAAAAAGCCGAGCGGCACGAAGAGCGGCGTGACAACGATCAGTTCATTCCGGTCAAAGCCGAGCCGGAGCGCCCACACCGCAATCGTCAGCAGGATTGTCGCTTCGAGCAGCGTAAAGGTCAGTCCGACCTTCACCGGCAGCGTCGCGTAGGGCAGCAGCGCGATCACCGCGACCGCACCGTACAGCCCGATCCGTGCATCGAGCAGGATGGCAACACCGCCGACAATGCCGATCAGCAACGCCAGTGGCAGGATCGGGCCGACGGTAATCGCCAGTGCGCCGCCGATCAATCCGGCAACCGTTGCCCCGCCGATGAGTACGGCGGGCACCCGAAGCCACTGACGCCAGTGCGCGACCATTGCTTCAGGGATAGGTGATGTCGGGAGCGCCGTTGCCATTCCCTACCCCTTGCGGCCCCACCCGGCGCGCATCCGCACCTGGAACGGACCGAAATCGTACAGGTCGTAGACGTGATCGTGCCCCGCCTCGTCGTCCTGGCCGACGAGCGCGTCCGCCGCATCGCCATCGTGGATGCGGTCGAAGGCATCGGCCATCGCGACGAGCAGATCGGGCGGAATCGGCGTGTCGTCGTGCGACGGCAGGAGCGTCCGCACCTGCGGCGCGAGGTCGGCGAGACGACGGAGGGAGCGGCGATATGCCTCCGGCTCGGCATCCGGCGAATACGCGTAGAGCGGCGCGGCGTATGCCTGATCTCCGGAAAGCAGCAGGCCGTTCGCCGCATCCCAGAGACAGAGACCACCCGGCGAATGCCCCGGCGTGTGCAACACGGTGAACTGTCGGTCGCCGAGATCGAGCACATCGCCCTCATTGAGCAGATGCGTGACGGTCGCGGGCCGGATCACATAGGTATCCGGGTCGAACCCGGTCGGAAGCGGGCCAAGCAGGAATTTCTCCTGCAACCAGTAGGCGCTCTTCTCATGATCCATCCCATTAGCGACCCGCTCCGCCTCCGCAGGGTGCGCGTAGACCGGCACGCCCGCCTCCGCGAACCGCCACACATCGCCGACATGATCGAAATGACTGTGGCTACAGACCATCAGCAATGTATCGGGCCGGACATCAACGAACCGCGCGACTTCGCGCTTGATGTCCGCGATCCCCAGCCCCGCGTCCCACACCAGCGACCGCTCCGACCCGCGCACGAGATAGGAGCGCACCTTCTCGATATGCTGATCCTCCGCAATGCAGATCACGCCCGGCGCGACTTCCCACGTCGTGAACCATTCCTGTGAAAGCGTGTGTTCATTCTCACCGTGCGCTGTCATTTGTGTCCCTTCCTACCGCTCCACATTTTGTCGGCTAACCGTCGCTCGAAGGCTAGCGAGATGAGCGCGCGGATGGTCGGTCATTCCCTCGACCATCTGCTGCACGCTCACACGCACGTTATCAAGAGGTGACATCACCGTTCGTTCGAGTTGCTCATCGCTCAACCCTCGGACAACGGCCACCGCCTCGCTACGATATCGGTGGAGCAACGCGAGAGTTTCTTGCTGTGTGCAGCCTGCCCATTCCCGTGCTTGATTGGCATTGCTCTCGTGAATAGCATCCCAGTTGTATCCAGTTGGCATTGGTTGGCCGGTAGCGGCTTGTTGGACCAACTGCGGATGCACCTCGAATCCACGCGCGATGTGGCGGCAAACGACACCCACCGACCACCGTTCCTCGTCGGTAATCAACCGCCAGTCATCCACTGAACATTGCTCGGCAAAGGCAATGACCGCATGGCTACTCTGCGCGAATTGCACCGCCAGTTCCTGTGCGCGTTCACTCACGCCTAACCTCTCTTCCGCTCGGATAAGGAATCAGCGAGATGCTTTCGTAGGGGCGGTTCGCGAACCGCCCCTACGCACTAATTCATCGCGAACTGAACCGTATTGGGCTGAAGCCCGACACCATCGCTCCATTGCCAGGTGCTCGATTACTTGCCGTTCGTACCCAACGCCTGCTCCTGCTTCAGGAGCGCCTGGACGGTGATCGGCAGGCCGAAGAGGTTGATGAAGCCGAGGCTGTCCATCTGGTTATAGACCGAGTCCTGCTCGAAAGTCGCGAAGTCCTCGCGGTAGAGTGAGTAGGGAGATTTGCGGCCGGCGATGATGATGTTCCCTTTGTAGAGCTTCAGCCGCACCGTGCCGGTCATGTTCTTCTGCGTCACGTCGAAAAAGGCGCTCATCGCCTCGCGCAGCGGCGTGAACCACTGGCCGTTGTAGACGACTTCCGCGAACCGGCCCGCCAGCACATCCTTGGCGTGCAGTGTGTCGCGGTCGAGGACGATGCTTTCCAATTCCTTGTGCGCCGTGACGAGGATCGTGCCGCCGGGCGTCTCGTAGACGCCGTGGGACTTCATGCCGACCAGGCGGTTCTCCA
>JALYXG010000718.1 GCA_030947205.1 Chloroflexota bacterium | reverse complement strand
GCAGCGCGGCGGACTCGACGGTACTGCTCGAAGCGGCGCAGCGGCTCGGCGTGCGGAAGTACCTCCAAACACTCTACGATCCCGAAGCGCTCGCGGCCTGCGTCGCGGCGGGCGTCGGCGCGACGGTGACATTGGCCGTCGGTGGGAAGACGGATACCATGCACGGCAGTCCCGTCACCGTCACGGGCCGGGTGCGGACGATCTTCGAAGGGACATGGGAGGACTCACGCCCGACGCATGGCGGCTGGCGCTTCTTCGATGGCGGCACGACGGTCGTGCTCGAAACGCCGGACGAGCACACGCTGGTGCTGACAAGCCTGCGCGTCGGCAACACGAGCATCGAGCAGATGTACGCGGTCGGCGTCTGGCCGGAACGGTATCGGGTCATCGTCGCGAAGGGCGTGATGTCGCCGCTCGCCGCCTACGCGCCGATTGCCGCCGAGATCGTGATGGTCAACACGCCCGGCGTCACCTCGTCCGACCTTTCAAGTTTCACGTACCGCCGCCGCCGCCGCCCACTCTACCCCTTTGAGATGGACGCAACATACGAAGCAATGAGCAATGAGCGATGAGAAGGACGATGGTAGCGTAGGCTGATGAACCCTACCAACTTAACTAGGTAATCGGGTGGGGCAGGTTTCCGGGTGCCCTCCGAGCGGCATGCCAGGCTCAGGTTGAAAACCTGTGCCACCAAATCGTTACCGAATTAAGTTGGTAAGGTTCATCAGCCTACGCTACCGGAATGCGTGACGTTTGCATGGGGAATTCGTGAGGGGTGGGCGCCAATGCCCGAATCGGTGAACTATGTCACGACGCTGCCCGCGACGGCAGACGTGGTCATTATTGGTGGCGGGATCGTCGGGGCGGCGACGGCATTCTTCGCGGCGCGGGCGGGGCTGCGGCCGCTGCTGCTTGAACGGCGGCCCGCGCTCTGCACGCTGACGACCGCAGCGGCGACGGGCGGCTACCGCTTGCAGTTCGACAACGCGGAGGAACTGGCGCTCGTCCGGGAGTCCGTTACGGTCTTCCAGGATTTTTCTGCCGTCACCGGGCAAACAACATATGACCCGATGCTCCGACCGCACGGCTACCTCTGGCTCGCCACGGAGGCCGATACCGCCACCCGCCAGCGCGACCTCGTCGCGATGCAGCACGGATGGGGGCAGGACGACATCGAACTCTTGAGCGGCGATGAAGTGCGCTACCGCTTCCCGTATGTCGCGGAAAACGTCATCCAGGCGCGGTTCCGGCAAAGAGATGGCTTCCTCGACCCGAAGCGGATCACGATGGGGTTCGCGGCGGGGTCGGGCGCGTCGGTCGCTGTTAACTGCGGCGTGACGGGCTTCCGCGTCACCGGTGGCCGGTTGACGGCGGTGGAAACGGACGCGGGCATCGTGCAGACCGACACGGCGGTCGTCGCCTGCGGGCCGCTCTCCGGTTTGTTAGCCGACGCTGTCGGTGTGCGGCTGCCAATTGCGGCGGTGCGGCGGCAAAAGGTCATCCTCCCCGATCTCCCCGACGTGCCGCCCGACGCGCCGATGACGATTGACGAGGAGACGGGCGTCCACTGGCGACCCGCATTGCGCGGCGCGTATCTCCTCTTCACCGACCCGACGACACCGCCGACCGCGCCCGTCGAGGACGTGCCGACCGACCGCCGCTTCGCCTTCCGCCTGCTCGACCCGGCCAGCCCGGTCGCCGCCGCGCGGACGGCTCTGTTCTGGCGCGCGGTCTGGGAGCGGAACAACGCGCCGTGGCTGATCCAGGCGGGCCAGTACACGATGACGCCCGATCATCGCCCGCTCGTCGGCCCGACCGGAGTGACAGGACTCTGGGTACACACCGGCTACAGCGGGCACGGCGTGATGGGCAGCCCAGCCGGTAGCCGCCTGCTCGTGGACCTGCTCACCGGCGCAGCGGCGGTCGCCACGAGTCCATTTCGCCTCGACCGCCCGTTCGCGGAGCGCGCAATCGCGACCTTGTGATCTCGTCTGTGTTTGGGAAGAGATGGTGCCGCAGGTGGGGGTCGAACCCACACGGTTATTCACCAGCGGAGTTTAAGTCCGCCGCGTCTGCCATTTCGCCACTGCGGCACAGGGCGGGTGCATGATGCACCTGCCGCGTAATCTACCACAAATCTCGTGCCGTACAATCCGCTGCACCAAAGACGGCGCACGGCCCCGATGAAGGAGCCATGCGCCGGGGCAGGGGGAGGCAGGCTGGATACTTCCGGTCACCGCCCGGCCGGAAGAGGGTTCGGTGCGGGGCCGGGGGTAGCCGATGGCTGGATCGGTGAGCGCGGCGCCGGTTGGGGCGCGACGGACGTGTTGGGAGGCGCGGGGAGGCTGCGTGCTGGCGGTGCAGCGTCCGTGAAGGTCGCGGTGTAGGAGGCATCCGCCGATCCGATCGTGATGTCGTGCTGTCGCGCGCCACCGTCCGACCAGCCATAGAATCCTTGCGACGATGCGGTACTGATCGTGCGCACCGATCCGGGGTAGGTCGTCAGGGTCACGGGCGTGTTATATGCCGTGCCGCTATAGACGACCTGCCCCCCGGCTGGCGCTGTGTTCAGGGTCAGATGCACCGTCTTCGGGTAAATCGAGACGGAAGTCGTCCCGGTTAGCCCTGTGGAGTTTATTGCGGTCAGGATGATTTCGTAGTAGACATTGTCGCCGTGATCGGGGATGGTGAAACTTCCACCGGTGTCGGCGATCGTCAGGTAGTTGTGAGTATGGCAGACGCCACCGGGGCAATGATGCTGGACGACCTGCCAGGTGAGTTGGGGGCCGGGAATCGAGCCGTCAACCGGGTCCGTCGCGGAACCGGAGAAGTTGATCGTGTCGCCGATGGCATAGGTGAGCGACGGCGCGGGCGCGGTGATCCTCGGCGTCGGCGGCGTACCGACTCTGATTTCGATCACGGACGTCGGCGGGGTATTTCCTGAGCCGTCATAGACGAAGAGGACCGGATCGTATACCCCTGGGCGCGTGTACTGATGTGTGGGGTTCGCCTCGGTCGTGCCGGGGGTGCCATCATCGAAT
>JALYXG010000516.1 GCA_030947205.1 Chloroflexota bacterium | reverse complement strand
ACATCGAGCAGGGGTTGTTCGCGGAAAGCGAGGACGCGCGGCGGCTCGGCGCATTCTGCCTCGAACTGCTCGATCTCGGCGATGGCGAACAGCGCGTTTGCGTCCATGTCGAGGCGCTGGACGGCGTCACCGACGACGCGGCCTTCGCTGACCGACTGCGGGAACGCGTGCTGAACCGGCTGCTGGCGACCAACCTCGACTTCCGTTCGTCCGTCGAGGAGGACCTGAGCGCGCGGGAAATCATCGTCCGCCTCCACACACCGGGGCAGGGGCCGTTCGCGATGAACAGCGGCCGGATCAAGCGGCGGTACATCGTCCCATCGGCGGGCGCGACGACGCCGGAACTGGCTGCGGGGCGCGCCTGAAATGGGGAACGTGCAAGTCCGCCCGGCCCGCACCAGGGCCGACCTCGCCGCGTGGATCGAATTGCCGCGCCGCCACATCTATACGTCGGCCAGCCCGTGGGTGCCGCCGCTCGACAGCGACCTCCGTCGCATGCTCGATTCGGACGCCAACCCTTTCTTCCGCCACGGCGAGGCCGTGCCCTTGCTCGCGGTGGACGAGCGGGGCGAACCAGTCGGGCGGGTACTGGCGCATCTGTATCACCGCCACAACATCCGGCACGCCGAGCGGGCGTCGTTCTTCGGCTACTTCGAGTGTCGGGACGATGCCGAAACGGCGCGGGCGCTGATCGCCGCCGCGCGGGAGTTTGGCGCGCAACACGGCTGCACGGTGCTGCGCGGCCCCTTCAACATGACGGCGATGCAGGAGATGGGCATTCTCACCGAGGGCTTCGAGAACCCGCCCGTCGTGGATGAAACGTACACCGCGCCGTACTACCCGGCGCTTTTGGAAGCCACCGGGCTGACGCCGACCTTCCCGGTGACGACCTACCGCGTGGACGACCTCGCGCACACCGACCCGGACGCGCTACTCACCGACCGGCATCGCGCGCTGCTCGCGGGCGGGCGGCTCCGCATCCGCCCCGCCGACATGAAAGCGTACGATCGCGAGATCGAGACGCTGCGCGAACTGCTGAACGACAGTTTCTTCGAGAACCCGTCCTTTGTGCCAATCACGAGCGACGAATTCCGCTTCCAGATCGGCCCGTTCAAGCGGGTGATGGACCCGGCGATCAGCCTCGTCGCCGAACTGGACGGCGTGCCCGTCGCCTTTTGCATCACGCTGCCCGATTTCAACCCGCTCCTGAAGCGGATGAACGGCAGCATGGGGCCGCGCCAGATCGCGACGTTCCTGCGCGGCAAATCGCGCGTGCGCGATGCCGTCATTGTCATCATCGGCGTGCAGCGACAGTTGCAGGGGCAGGGGATCATGCGCATCCTGCAGGCCGAACTCGTTCGCGCCCTGCGACGCCGCCACTACCGTACGCTGACGATCACCTGGATCGCCGACATGAACGCCAAATCGCGCGCCACTGCCCTCGCTCTTGGCGGTAGGCCGTGGCATCGCCTGATGCTCTACGAAGGCCCAATCACGACGAGTGAAAAATCCACGACATATCCCGAATGGTTAGCGGGGGCAAACATCGCACCGTCCGCGCACAACACGCAGCCGTGGCGATTCGCGCCACTTGACGACGGTCGCATCGCCGTTCGCTGGGACCCGGCCCGCGCCTTGCCCGTTAGCGACCCGACCAGTCGCGACTTGTATCTCGGTCTCGGCGCGGTGGTCGAGAGCGCCCGCCTTCGAGCGGCGGCTAACGGTGTTTCGTTGGCGTTCGTGGCGGGGGAGGGGGGATGCCCCCTGACCATCGGCCATCTTCTTCCCACCGCCGACCCGATTGATGCCGCCGACCGCGCGTTGGCGCAATCGCTCGCGATCCGACATACCGCCCGCACGCCGCACCTGAAGCGACCCGTACCGCAAGAAGTCATCGCGGCGATGCGGGATGAGGCCGCGCGATGGGGCTGCGCATTTCAGGTCGTGACCGATGCAAAGGCGATCCGTCGTCTCGCCGCCCTCGCCCGCCGCGCGACCGCCGCACAGTTTGCGGACAATGCGGTACAGGCGGAACTCTGGCAATGGCTTCGTCTCGATTCCGCCGACCCTGCCTATCGGCGCGACGGCCTGACTGCCGATTGCCTGAACCTGTCCGGCGTGACGCTCGCCGTCGCGCGTTTGACGATGCCTCCTGCCCGGATGCGCCGTCTCGCCCGGTTGCGCCTCCATCACCTGCTGGCGATGGACACGCAGCAGGTCGTCCGGCAATCCGCCGCGCTCTGCCTACTTGCCGCGCCGTCGGGCGAACGCGACGTGCTCGTGCAGACTGGTCGTGCCCTGTTGCGGCTCTGGCTGATCGCGGCGGGCGCGGGGTTGACGACACACCCAGTCAGCGCGCTCCTCGACTGCGCAGAAACGGTCGGCCCGGCAGTGGCCGCTTTCGGCGCGACGGCTGCAACGCCTGCCGCGCTCTTCCGCTTAGGGTTTACGCCGCCTGTTGCCCGCGCGCCGCGTTTGCCCGTCGAAGAACTACTGCATGGACAGATTGATGAGGTGAACAATGCGCACGACTGATTTTTCCCGCGCGCCGCTGGTTGGCCAGGCGACGGCCGAGTTCGTCGGCGCGACGCGGTTCCGGGGGCCGATTTCGATGATCCAACTGGCGCGACGGTGGTATCCGATGCTGGCGAAGCTGAAGCGGTCGCCGGGCTACCGAGGGCACCATGTCTGGTATCGTTTCCCTTTTACCCTGGGCACGATTGCGTTCTTCGCGGACAAGGACGCGCTCCTGAGTTTCGCGCGCAGCCCGGAGCACCACGCGATCATCCGCTGGGTGATGGAGCCGGGCAACGCGCGGGGCGGCTTCATCCGCCTCTATGAGGCGCTGCCCTTCGGCTACAGCAGCGGCTGCTGGCGCGCCGAACCGCCGCACGTCATGCAACATATTGACCGTTTCACCCCATTCACCAGCGAGGCGCAGGGCCCGCCCGTCTAGCCGTCCCTCGACAGGGAAAAGAAGCCGATTGAACCGCAGAGGACGCAGAGGACGCAGAGAGGGAAGAGAGGAAGGATATGGAGACGTATATTCTAGGACTTACGCAGTTCGCGAGAGAAACTTGGTGGTGGCGGGCTTTAGCCTGCCTCTCTGGTGCAGGCTAAAGCCTGCCACCACTAGGGAAATTGCCCCAACCGCGTAACTCCCAGGATTATAATTAGGCTCTTCTTCTCCCTACTTCGTGCTCTTCGTGTCTTCGTGGTTTAAAAAGGAGGCTGACTTGACCGAGCGGGATGCGTGGATTCATATGGTGGCGGAGGACGAAGCGGACGGGGAACTGCGGGAGCAGTATGACAAACTGCGCGATCCGACGACGGGCGCGGTGGATCAT
>JALYXG010000474.1 GCA_030947205.1 Chloroflexota bacterium | reverse complement strand
GCGTACTGAGTTCGGGGTTCGAGGAACGGACTCTCCATCTTCGAACCTCGAACCCCGAACCCCTTGAAATATTCGGACTCCACGCGTACCATTCGATTATGACAACGACGCATGCTGATTCCATCCTTAGTCAAGTTATGGACGAGCGTCCCGATGAGTTCGCGCTCGTCGCGCGGGATTTCGTCATTCGCGAGTTCCCGCGCTACCTCGAAGAAGCGCAACGGGACCCGCATCACTATTCCTACGAGTTGATGAAAAAGTGCGCCGAGGTCGGGCTGCTCGGGTTGGAAACTCCCGAGCAGTACGACGGCAATGCCGTCCCGTCCCTCCAGCAGGTGGCGGTGATGGAAGAGTTGGCGCGCGGCGATGCCGGGCTGGGGCTGAACATCCTCGTCCAGAACTCGCTGACTGCCTTCCCGATCAACAAATTTGGCACGGAGGCGCAGCGCGCCCGTTACCTCCCGCGCATGGCGCGCGGCGAGGTGATCGCCTGCTTCGGACTGACCGAACCGAATACCGGCTCCGACGCCAAAGCGATCCGCTGCAAAGCGACATGGGATGAGACGCGGCGTGGGTGGATCGTCAATGGCGCGAAGCGCTTCATCACTGCGGCGACGGCGTCCACCGTCATCATGCTCGCCACACGCACCGGTCGGCCCGAAGATCGGGGCCGGGGCATCTCGGTGCTGCTGACAGAAATCGGGCCGGGCATCGAGACCGTCGAGGCATCCGATTTCAACAAACTGGGCCAGCCCGGCTCCCAGCTCTGCGAGGTCGTTTTCCAGAACCATTTCGTCCCGGAAGACGGGCTGATGGGCACGGTCAATGAGGGCTGGCAGATTATCGAATCCACCTTGCAGCACTCGCGCATCTGGGTCGCCGCGCAGGGATCGGGGATCGCCCGCCACGCGCTGGACGAGGCAGAGAAATACACACAGGAGCGCGAGCAGTTCGGCAAGAAACTCGCTGACATCCCCGAAGTACAAAATCATCTCCAGATCATCCGGCGGCAGGTCGAGATCGCGCGCTTGCTCGTCCGCAAGGCGGCGGCGCACGAACAGGCCGGGGACGAGCGGGGCTTCGTCTGGGCGTCGCTAGCGAAGTTGGTCGCGGGCGAAACAGCGCTCTGGGCGGCGCAGGAAGCGATGCTGCTGCACGGCGGCATGGGCTACACCAAAGAGATGCCGATCTCCCAGATTTTCGCTGACGCTGCCGTGATCCGCATTTACGAAGGCGCCGCGCACATCCAGGCGAAGATTCTTGGCAAACACCTGCCCGGCAAAGACATTCTCGCCCTCCTCCCGCCCAGCGGCGCCTTCCTCCGCGACGCGCGCGACTTCCCCTCCCCCGCCGCCGTCATGGCGGACATCGAGACGTGGACCGTCGCGTAATCACGCGAAGAGACGGTGAGCGGCAGATGGCTTCAGAGATTCTCGGACGTGCTGCCCACTCATAGCCACCAGTACGACGAATGGCGATCGGTCAGTCCACCTCCGTCTAACTTCACTGCAACCCCGACGAGTGGCAGGAAAACGGGAGCGCGGGCAGAGTTTCTTCGTCTGAGGAGGATTAGAGGGTGTTATGAACTTGGTGGTGGCGTATACTCGATAGATGAATACCCAACGCAAATCGTACCCCTCGGATGTCGCTGATATCGAATGGAACTTCGTCGTTTCCTCCTTGACCCTGATGCACCGCGATGCCCCGCAGCGCGACCACACCCTGCGCGAGGTCTTCGACGCTCTGCGCTGGATAGTCCGCGCCGGTACCGGTTAGCGACTATTGCCGCACGATTTCCTGCCGTGGTTCAATAGGTCTTCACAAGGAGGGCACGATGACGGAGACGGCGGGCGTGGTGGTAATCGGCGGCGGGTGCATCGGGACGAGTATCGCGCTGCATCTCGCGAAAGCGGGCGTGCGCGATGTACTGCTCGTCGAGCGTGCGCACCTTTGCGCGGGGACGACGGGACAGAGCGGCGCGATTGTCCGGCAGCATTATTCCAACGACTTCACCGCCGCGATGGCGCGCGACAGCCTCCAGATTTTCCGCGAGTGGGCGGATCGGATCGGTGGGGGCGATCCCGGCTTCACCGAATCCGGCGTCCTCGTCACGGTTGGGGAGGCGGACACCGACGGGTTGCGGGCGAATGTCGCGATGCAGCAAGGGATCGGCATTGACACGCGGATCGTCACGCCGGACGAGATGCACGCCCTCGATCCGCGCCTGCGGGTGGACGATATCGCCCTCGGCTGCTGGGAACCGACGGCGGGCTACGCCGATCCCGTCGCGACCGTCCATGCCTACGCGAATGCCGCCCGCGCCGCCGGGGTGACGATCCGCGAGGGCGTCGAAGTTCTTGAGGTGCTGCGCGAGGGCGACCGCGCACACGGCGTGCGGACGAACGCCGGGGAGATCGCCGCGCCAATCGTCGTCAATGCAGGGAATATCTGGGGCGTCGCGCTCCTGCGGCAGGTAGGACTCGATCTGCCGATCGCACCGAGCCGCCACCCGATGGCCGCGCTTCGCCGCCCCGACGATGCCCGTGCGCCCCACGCCGTCATCCTCGATATGCACCGCAATGCGTATCTGCTGCCGCACGCCGGGGATGTTACGCTGTGCGGCTCGATCGCGGGGGAGGACGACGCGGTGTATGCCGACCCCAATACTTATAATCAGGGCGTCACGCGCGCCGAAATCGAGCGATTCCAAGCGGAAGGCGCGTACCGACTGCCCGCGCTCGCCCGGTCGGTCGCGCAGGGCGGTTGGGCGGGCATCTACGATGGCAGTGCGGACCATCATCCCGTGCTCGATGCCGTGCCGGGCATCGAAGGGTACTACTGCGCGGTCGGATTCAGCGGCCACGGCTTCAAACTCTCACCCGTTTTCGGCGCGCTGATGGCGAACCTGATTACCGACGGTCCACAAGCGGCCCCGGCGCTCTACCCCTTCCGTGCCACCCGCTGGGCGGAAAACGACCCGATCGGCACGCAGTACACGGCAGGCGTCCTCGCCTAATCGTGTCGCCCATCACGATTCGTCCATAAAGCCGCACACACGGCCATGATACGATAGCGCAGGAAGAAGCATCGTAGGGGCGGTCGCGTAGAGATACAACCGCCCTCCTCGGAGGCCATTATGACCAACAATCGCGATACGACCGGATGGGACATCGGCACACGGGCCGTCCATGCCGGAGAGCGCGGGCCGAAGCCGAACTTCACGCCCGTTTCCACGCCGATCTACCGCTCCGCCGCGTATCTGTACGACGAAATCGCCGAACTCGACGCTGTCTTCGCGGGCCAGCAGGAGGGCTACGTCTACGCCCGCTACGGCAACCCGACGGTCACGGCGCTCGAAGAAGCGATCCGCGACCTCGAAGGGGGCGATGTGGCGGTCGCCACGTCCTCGGGCATGGCGGCGATCCATCTCGCGCTGCTCGCGGCGGGCGTCGGCGCGGGCGAGCGGATTGTGGCGGCGCGCGATCTGTACGGCGCGACCTTCACGCTGCTGGTCAATGTGCTCAGCACGCTCGGCATCGAATCTACCTTCGTGGATACGACCGACACCGAGGCGACCCGCGCGGCGATCATCGAGACGAAGCCGCGCGCCGTCCTGATCGAGGCGATGTCCAACCCGCTCCTGCGGATCACCGACGTACCTGCCATCGCGGAGGCGGCACACGCGGTCGGCGCGCGGGTCGTGCTGGATGGCACCTTCACGCCGCCGCCGATGCTTTCCGGTTTCGCCAATGGCGCGGACTTCATCGTCCACAGCATGACGAAGTACCTTAACGGCCACGCGGACGCGCTCGCGGGCGTCGTGATCGGCAAAGGCGACGAGGCGCATTCGCTGATCCCGCTCGTGCGGACGCTCGGTCCGAATCTGGCGGCGAACGAGGCATACATGGTGCTACGTGGCCTGAAAACGCTCACGCTCCGGCTGCGGCGGCAGATGCTCAACGCCAAACTGATCGCCCGCGCGCTGGAACGCGATCCCCGGATCGCGCGCACCGTCCACCCGGGTTTGTCCTCCCATCCACAATATGAGACGGCGCGGCGGCTCTTCAAGCCCGGCTGGTCGGGCGGCATGGTGGCGTTCGAATTGGCGGACGCGACGCAGGCGGACGTGATGCGCTTCATGGATGCCTTGCGCCTCTGCATCCCGGCAACCAGCCTCGGCGATGTCTACACGCTCATCACCTGCCCGGCGATGACCTCGCACCGCGAGGTCGCCCCGAAGCAGCGTGAGCGGATGGGCATCACGCCCGGCTTGCTGCGCCTGTCGGCGGGCATCGAGCACCCGCGCGACATCATCGGCGATCTCATGCAGGCGCTCGACGCGGCAAATATCCAGATCGGCGCCACCGTCATGAGCATGGACCCGATGCTGGCCTGAGAGAGCAATGCGCAATAAGCAATAGATGGAGGCAAACGTCCGTGCCCTGTACTCGTTGTTCATCGCGTACATGATCTCCTCTTGCGTTATCGCTTTATTAGTGCAACGCTCTACGCGGTGTACGTACGGAAAGAGTCGCCGTATTAAGAGGAGGAAGCAACGATGCAAGAAATGACCGCGGACGAACGGCATTGGCGTCACGCGCCACGGTGGGAGGCCCTGATCGCCGCTCTCGCGATCGGTAGCGCCTATGCCGTGCTACCGGACAATATTCGCCTCGGTCCTCGCTGGTTGCTCGCCGCGCTGATCGTCCTCTTCGCCATCCCGCTCAATGGTGCGCGCTACTTAGGCAACTATCGTCTCGTCCGCATCATTGGTATGGCGCTTTCAGCGCTGGTAACTGCGGCGCTTGCCGCGAGCGCTGTCCTCCTGATTGTCCGGCTGCCGAGTGGGAAGACACCCGCGACGCATCTGTTGCGCGACGGCGCCTTGATCTGGGTGATCAACGTCCTCGTCTTCGCCATCTGGTACTGGGAGCTCGACTGCGGCGGCCCTCATGCCCGCCACATCAAGCGATACACGAGCACCGATTTCCTTTTTCCGCAGATGACGATGCCCGACGCGGAAGAAAAGAACTGGTCGCCGCTCTTTCTCGACTACCTCTTCCAAGCCTTCAACACGAGCGCAGCCTTCAGCCCAACTGACGTCCTGATCCTCTCGCGAAGGGCGAAAGTGCTAATGATGATGCAGTCCCTGATCTCGCTCGTCGTCGTCGCGGTGCTGGTCTCGCGGGCGATCAATACCCTCGGCAACTAATCACCCAATACATCGCAATAGATCGCTTGCTCGATCACGTCCACGCGCACGGTGTCACCCGCGCGGATCGTGCCGGGACGTTCGACGCAGGCGACGATGCCGCGCAGGTGGAGCGCCGCTTTCGGGAATTGCTGTGCGAGCCGCGTCGCGTCCGGGTATTGCTCCTGAATCACTCGACCGGGCTGGATGCAGGGGAAGTTCTGCTCCGTCACGACCAACACCGCCGCATCGGGAAAGAAGAGGCGCGACCCTGGCGGCAGGTGCGAGAAGTCGGGGATGTCGCGCAGCACGAGGTTCGCGCCGAGCCATTCCGGCTCGATCACCGGCAGTTCCAGCGCCGCCGCGATCCGCTCCAAATCCTCCGCCGCGACGAGCGAGACCTGACGACTGTTGCGGATCACTGTGCCGCGCGTGAACCACGGCGTCCGCGAGTCCGACAGGCGGGTGATGCCCGCGTGCTTGTCACCCGCGACGCCCTCCATCGTGATCTCGATTGTGGTATCGCTCGTCGTGACGAGCGATACCGTATCCCGCCCGACCAGCACGCGCGCGACCTGCCCCGTCAGTTCTCGCTTCACTTGTGCTCCCCTTCCCGCCCGTTGTCGGCATCGGCCACGGTACACGACGGGTACTGTACCCGATCTGGGCGGGCGGGGCGAGGCGGCAACCGTCGGGAAAAGCCGCTACGGCGAAGGCAGGAAATAGAGTTCCCAGGCGATGCCGTCGGGGTCGTAGAAGCTGATGTACCGCCCACCCGTCGAGGAGTCGTCCTCCACGCCGTTGTTGCGCACTCCCGCCGCGTCGAGTTGCCGCTGCAACCCTTCCAGTTCCGCCGGATCGGCGACGGCGAGCGCGATATGCTCGAGGCCGACGCGGAATGGGTTGAACCGATCGCCCGGTGCGGTCTCCGGGTTGCCGCCGCGCATCCCGAGCAGCATACCACCGGCATTGACGAGGACGATGTCCCCGAACTCCATCATCACCGGGAAGCCGAGCGTCTCGGAATAGAACTGTTTGGACCGGGCGAGGTCCGTCACGCGGATCGCGAGATGGCTGAGGCCCTGAGTTTGTATCGGCATGTGTGCGACCTTTCTGTATCCCTGAATACGTGCGCGCCGCGCTGTACCGTCCGGCGTACCGCAGCGAACCTTGCACAACGATGACCACGACCGCGACGACGCTTTGCCCAATCGCGGCATGTGCGCACGCAGCGCCCGCCGACCATCTCCACATTGCATCTTTCATCATCCTGTACGCGACCGCAGCCGAGGTGGATCATGCGGAATTCGCCAATCTGAATAACGGCGCATGATCCGATCGTATTTGGCGGTATCGCAGCGGAATCGCGTCGCGGCACCGCTCGTGCAAATACGATAACGCGATAAGCGCTTTGTTGTTACCACTTCAAGGAGGGACGCAGTGACCAACGAGGGGATCAAGGCGGAAATACTACGGTGGCCGGTGGAAGATCAGTTGCAGCTCATCCAGGAGCTTTCCCGTTCCATCCGCGAGACAATTGAAGCCGCTGCCCCCAGGTTCGCAGGGCTGACGAATGACGATATTTCGCGGCGTGACCGGGACAAATGGGCGCACGAAACCGGCTAAACACCCCGCTCACCTCCACACCGATCACCGGCTGATTCCGCGCAGTATCCGCGTCATACCACCGTATGTAGCGGCACGAAACCATAATCGGTAACATGAAAGAGGGCATCCATCGCGGATGCCCTTTCTGTCTACTGTCTATTGTTTCTGCCGACTACTTTGTGCGCTGCGCGAGGAGATTGAGGGCGGAGCCGGCCTTGAACCAGCCAATCTGCTCCTCGTTCATCGTGTGCTTCAGTTCGGCGAAGTCGCTCGACCCGTCGCTGTGCCGCACGCGCATCATCACCGGCGCGTTCGGGGCGAGGTCGCCGATCTCGGACAGGTCAATGCGGTCGTCCTCGCGGACCTTGTCGTAATCGTTCGGGTCCGCGAAGGTGAGCGGCAGGACGCCCTGCTTCTTCAGGTTCGACTCGTGGATGCGCGCGAAACTCTTGACGATGATCGCCGCCGCGCCGAGGAAGCGCGGCTCCATCGCGGCGTGCTCGCGGCTGGAGCCTTCGCCGTAGTTCTCGTCCCCGACGACGATCCACGGCATCCCCGCCTCCTTGTAGGCGCGGGCGACCTTCGCCACGGGCACGTTCTCCTCACCGGTCAGATCGTTGCGGGTCGTGCCCGCCTCGCCGCTGTAGGCGTTGATCGCGCCGATGAACATGTTGTCGCTAATGTTATCAATGTGCCCGCGGAAGCGGAGCCACGGCCCGGCGGGCGAGATGTGGTCCGTCGTGCATTTGCCCTGCACCTTGAGCAGTACGGGCGCGTTGAGGTAATCCTGCCCATCCCACGCTGGGA
>JALYXG010000446.1 GCA_030947205.1 Chloroflexota bacterium | reverse complement strand
GCCGTAGCGCCACTGGTAGTAGTGCTGGCCGATGTTGCCCATCTCCACCTTGAATGGTTCGGGGTTTGTTGCGGTGTAGGTCAGCACCCGCCGCTCGAAGACCTGCACGAGCACCGTCACCGCATTGCCCGCCACCTTGACATTGGCCCGGAACGGCTCGCCGATCGCGAGGCCGATGGTCGGGAGGCCGACACGGGTGCGGTAGTCCATGAAGACGCCGAGAACGTTGTGCTGCGTCGTCGCGTCGTAGCCGGTGATCGCTGGGGACATCGAGATGCCGGCGAAGCCGCCGCCGTCCGTGACCGAGCCGTCCGCAGCGGCGATCAGCGTGACGAAGGCGCCGGGCTTGGCGGGGGTGGTGGCGAAGAGGGATGCGCCGTTGCTCGCGAGTCCGGCGTACGTCGGGCCGGGATTATCCGGGTCGCCCGCGATCGGGATCGCGGGTGAGGGCATCGGCTGGAATGTGGCATCGCCGAGCTGAACCTTGCCCATGATCATCTCCGTGGCGAGCAGGCCGTTGGTGACGATGCCGGACGCGGGGTGCGTCAGTTCCATGCGCGCCTTGTCGAAGTACTGGACCAGGCGCATCCCCTGTCCGGGGTTGGTCGGGCCGCTCTCGGAGAAGTCGAGCGAGCCTTCCTTGTACGGCTCATTCTGACTGTCGTGCGCCGTGGCGAGCGGGCCCCAGAAGTTGGGGGCGAGCGCCTCGCCCGCTTGCCATGTTTGCTGGAATGCGGGGAGAGCGAACGCGGACGCCGCCCCGACTGACGGTGCAAGGGGTACGACGCCGCAGATCAGCACGGCAAGGGGAGCGAACCATCGGCGCATTGCTCGTGATCGGTGCATGGCGGCGCTCCTCTCGAATCCATCAATGCATGTGAGTACAGACGCTCTGCGTAAGATAGATGATCCATCCGCACTAGTCAACGCGCTCTGACTATCAATACCAAAAAGTAACACGCGCCGGGTGCTCGATGCCGATGTACGGGCACGAATGCATCGAGTGTGATGCATCCGCCCGCTTTCCGCGTCATGATCCCGCGTCACCGTCGGTGACAGTGAGCGCGGGCAAATCCTGCTCGCGCACCAGCGTATTGAAGCGCGGCACTTCTCGGCCGAAAAGGGCGTCCAGCCGCTCCAGTTGCCGGTCGAGACGATCCGAAACCGAGGCGAAGACTTCGCGCGACTGCTTGGTCGGCGCAGCGTCCGCGCCCGTCACGATGCCGAGCAGCGTGCCAAGTTTGACATTGAGTTTGGAGGGCGCCGTCAGCGCGTCCCGCGAGGACTTCCAGCGCGTCTGCACCAATTCTTCCTCGACGCCGGACAAGGCTTCCTTCAACTGCTTTGCCGCGTCAGTGAGTGCTGAGTCCGCTGCCCGCTGCCCGCTGCCCGCTGCCCGCTGCTCCCAACCGTCTACCTGGGCGCGCAGTTCGCGAATCTGCATGATCGCGTCGTTCGTTTCCGACAGTTTGTCCCGGATTTGCAGGGCGAGTGCGAATTGGTCGCGCAGGTCGTTGTCGCTCGTCGCGACGCGCGGGTCCTTGCGGATTGCGAACGACTGAACGGAGGAAACATCCCCGACGGTGAGGCGCACCTGATAGGCGCCGGGGGGCGCGAGTGGCCCCGCCACGCCGCTGGAACGATAGATCGCGTTCTCGACGTTGCGCGCGTCCGGGTAGCGCATATTCCAGACGAAGCGGTTCAGTCCCGCTTCTTTCGGCGCGGGCTTTTCCTCCGCCGCTCCACGATTGTCCTTCTTTTTCGAGTGCTGAGTGCTGAGTGCTGAGTGCTGAGTCTCTTTGCTGTCCGCTGCTTGCTGCTCGCTGTCTGCTTCCTTGCTCCGGTACGTCTTGATCTCTTTGCCTTCCGCATCGAGGAAGGTGAGGGTCAATTCGTCGGTCGGCTTTTCGCGGAGATGGTAATAGATGACCGCGCCATCCGGGGAATTCTGCCCGGCATCGAGCAGTTTCTGCCGCTTCTCGCCGGTGGGGCGCGTGATCTCGCGGAAGGTGTAGGTCGTCGTGCCGACGGGCTGGTAGTTCTTGCCCTGCCCTGCGCCGCCCTCGAAGCCGCGTAATGTCCGGTAGCGGATTGCGGGTCGGGGCGCGAAGAGGTGCGCGGTTTCCGCCACTACTTCGGGCGTCATCGCGTAAAGCGGTGTCAGATTATCCATGATCCAGAAGGCGCGTCCATGCGTCGCCACGACCAGGTCCTGATCTTTAACGATCAGATCATGGATCGGCACGACGGGCAGGTTGAGCCGGAACGACTGCCAGTGCGCGCCGTCATCGAATGAGACGTACACCCCTGCCTCGGTGCCCGCGTAGAGGAGGCCACGCCGGTTCGGGTCCTCGCGGATGACGCGGGTGAACTCGTCTTCGGGAATGCCCGCGACGATCTTTGTCCACGTCGCGCCGTAGT
>JALYXG010000435.1 GCA_030947205.1 Chloroflexota bacterium | reverse complement strand
TTGATCGGCGAGATTGCCGACGCGCGCAGGATCGTCTTCCCCGGCGTCGGCCACCTCAACAACATGGAACAGCCCGACCGCTACAACGCGACGGTCCGCGAATTCCTACAATCCATCACAAACTGATTGGCGAAGTCAATAACGTGTCGGGCTTATAACGTCCGCAGCCTGTATGACGCTCAACAAACCGCCTCGGCCTGGTTTAGTGATATTTGATCGCCCAGTCGTAGGGGATTTCGGGGGCGTCGAAGGCAACGCGGTACTCGTCCGGGTCGTCGCGGCGATACGGCTCGGTGGGGAGGTTGAGGAGGTAGGCCGGCTCGTTGCCGACGACCTTGAAGCCGTGCAGAACGCCGATGGGAATTTTGACGACGGCGAGATTGCGCTCCCCGATGAAGAATTCATTGATCTCGCCGCGCGTCGGGCTACCTTCGCGATCGTCGTAGAGCGGCACTTTAATCATGCCCTTGATGCAGCAGAAGTAGTCCGTCTGCTTTTTGTGGTAGTGCCAGGCACGGATCACACCGGGGTACGAGACCGAGAAATAGCACTGGCCGAACTGCGGAAAGAACGGATCATCGTTGCGGACGATCTCAGTCAGTGTGCCGCGCTCATCGGCAAAGGTCGTCAGCTTCTTGACTTCGACACCCTCGATCACCCGCCGCTCCTTCGCGTTCGATCATTCACTGTATCGGTGAGGCAGCATAGCACAGACCGCGACTACAGTGCGCGCGCTGTTACCGCACCGCGCCGGAATGTTCGTGGTGGCGCAGGATGCGGCCCGGCAGGACGCCCGACTGCTCGCCTCGCTCATTGATGACGACCGTGCCATTGACGATCACCTGCGCGATGCCGACCGGGTACTGGTGCGGCGCAGCGTAAGTCGCGGTGTCCGCAATCGTCGCAGCGTCCCAAACCGCAATGTCCGCCCAGTAGCCGGTGCGCAACAAGCCACGCTGTGACAGGTTCAGGCGCGCGGCGGGCAGGCCCGTCATCTTGTGGACCGCTTCTTCGCGTGTCAGCGTGCCGCGCTCGCGCACGTAGCGACCGAGGACGCGCGGGAACGTCCCGTAGGAGCGCGGGTGCGGCGTGCCCGCGCCGAGCGGCCCGTATGGCGCGAGCGCGGAGCCGTCGGAGCCGATGCTGGTGAGCGGCCAGCGCATCACCGTCTCGACATCAGTTTCGTCCATACTGTGGCCGACGATGCTGACGTCCATCTGGTGCGCGATCAGCAGGGCACACGTCGCGTCCACTTCATCACCCCCACGCATCGCCGCGATCTGCGTGAGGCTTTGCCCGGCGCACTCCGGCATGTGCGGCGCGCCCGTGACGACCATATTCTCCCAGCCGGACTCTACCGCCATATTCTCCCAACCGGGCAGTCCGGCGCCGATGTCGGCGCGGATGCGGTCACGCGCGGCGGAGTCGTCCAGGCGGTGGAGATTGGCGGCCCGGTCTCCATCGAGCGCCCACGGTGGCAGCACCATCGCCAACCCGGTCGAGTACGCAGTGTACGGGTACTGGTCGCACATCACGTCCACCCCAGCGGCACGGGCGTCTTCGAGCCGCTGGAGGCTGCCATGCACCTTGCCCCAATTCGCCTTGCCGTCCGCCTTGTGGTGCGACATCTGACCGCGAACTCCGGCCTCGCGGCAAACAGCGACAAACTCGTCCACCGCCGCATGCAAGGCGTTCCCTTCGTTGCGGATGTGGCTCGTATACAGGCCGTGCGTCTCGCGCAGCACACCGCAGAGTTCCGTGATCTCCGCCGTTTGGGCGAAAATGCCGGGCGGGTAGATCAGGCCGGTGGAAAGGCCGAGCGCGCCGTCCGCCATGGATTGCTGGAGGAGTTTCCGCATCCCCGCGCGCTCGTCGTTCGTCGGCGGGCGGTCGTCATAGCCCATCACGGCAGCGCGGATCACGCCGTGCCCGACGAACGAGGCGTAGTTGCATGCCAGCCCCGTTTGCTCGACGCGCGCATACAAATCCGCCAGCCCGAGCCACGTCCGCTGCATGCCGATCTTCGCCACATCCCGTGCGACGCTTGCGGCGGCGGGCGTGTCCGCGCCGCCGAGCGGGG
>JALYXG010000329.1 GCA_030947205.1 Chloroflexota bacterium | reverse complement strand
CATCGCACCACACATCATCATCGCAAGTCGTCGCCGAGCAATCATCCGCATTGTAGACCTCCCCGTTATCATCTCAGGACGCCCACGCGACCCGACTATCATAGTAACAACGGATCAGCGGAGAAATAGTTTCACTTTGGTCCTCAATTACATGGAAGTCGTCCGTATATCGCGAGGGCGTCGGACCAGCAACTCATCGGTGTTTATCGGGGTGGCGGCACCTCGGGGTAGGCGTCCGGCTCAACCTGATAGGCGTCGGCAAGGCGGTTGGTGCCATTGAAGACATCCACAACGGCGAGCAATTCGGAGAACATGCGCGTGTCCATCCCCAGTTTGACCGCCGCGCCGGTGTGCGAGTTGATGCAGTAGCGGCAACCATTCGTCGCGCTCACGGCGATGGCAATCAGTTCCTTCGTCAGTGGATCGAGCGCGCCTGCCGCCATCGTTTGCTTCAGTTTGTGCCACGTCGCGCTCAGATGCTCCGGATTGACGGCGAGCGCGCGCCAGATGTTTGGCACGAAATCAATCCCTTTCGTCGCCTTGATGTCATCGTACACCTCGCGGACGAGGCCGGTCGCTTGCTCGTCGGGGATCATGCGGACGGTGGTCATGATTGTGCATTCCTTTCTCGAAGCGAGTCATCGGTAGCGTAGGCTGCAGTCTACGCTACCACACGCATGGCATCATCTGCTTTTCAGGAATCACTCAGATGCCGCTCATGATGATACGCTTTACTATGGGCAGCAAGGAACGCGCCGAAATGGGCGCAATAGGAACGCAACAGCATTTCGAGGCAGATGGAGCGACCTGGATGAACGTCAAACGACTCGGCATCCTCAGTGGATTTCTCGCCCTGGTTGTCGCACTCGGTCTCGCCTTCGGCGCGGGCGCGCTGTTCGGCAACGGTGGCAGCACGGCCCTCACCGCACAGGTGCAGCAGTTCGCGGCTGCCGCACCGGCGACGACGAACACCGGCACGATTAGTCGCAATGCCCCCGCTCCGCCGAGCGGCACAACGATGACGACGGAGCAGATTGTGGATCAGGTCGGCCCGGCGGTCGTCACCGTCATCAACCGGCAGAAGTACACTGGTCGCCGCGCCGCCAGCAGCCCGCCCGCGACGCCTCCGGCCGGTGGTACGAGCCAACCGATTGACACCGGCCTTGGCAGCGGCGTCATCTACGACAAAGCGGGCTACATCCTCACCAATAACCACGTCGTCGAAGGCGCGACGGCGATTGATGTCGAACTCGCGGACGGCTCGCGGGTGGATGCGACGCTCGTCGGGCGCGACCCATCGAATGATGTCGCGGTCGTCAAAATTGACCCGGCGAAAGTGACCGCAGTCGCGGAACTCGGCGACTCCTCTGTCGTCAAGCCAGGCCAGCCCGTCGTCGCCATCGGCAGCCCCGAGGCGCTGGAAAATTCCGTCACCGAGGGCATCGTTTCCGGCGTCAACCGGCAGGTGGACAATTATGTCGGCCTGATCCAGACCGACGCGGCGATCAACCACGGCAACAGCGGTGGCCCGCTGATCAACGCCTACGGGCAGGTGATCGGCCTGAACACCCTCGGTATTCGGGACAACAACGCGGTGGGTCTGAACTTCGCCATCCCGATCAACAAGGCGAAGCAGGTCGCCGGTACGCTCGTCACCAAGGGCAACGGAGCCGTCGTCTCCACCCGCGCCTACCTCGGCGTGCAGGTGGACCCGCTGAACAGCTCCAAGGCCGCGCAGTATGGCACGAAGCAGACGCAGGGCGCGTACGTCGTCAAGGTCGAAACGGGCACCCCGGCGGAAAAGGCGGGTCTGCAAAAAGGCGATGTGATCACCGCCGTCAATGGCACGAAACTCGACAACAAGACCGCGCTCGGCGATGTTCTGAGCACGCTCAATGTCGGCGACACCGCAACGCTGACGATTGACCGCACCGGCCAAACGCAGACGCTGACCGCGACCCTTGCGGAGCGCCCGACGCAGGCTACACCCTAACCGCACATCCCTTCCTCCCCTTCCCCCCTTCTTTCCGGCCCGGCAGCAATGCCGGGCCGTTTCCTATTGCGTGATGCTATACTGCCTGTATGAAGACGCTGGATACCGACTTGCTCGAAGAAGCGACCCGCTGCCTCGTGGACGAATTCCACCCGGAGCAAATTATCCTGTTCGGCTCTCACGCCTGGGGCACGCCGAACGACGACAGCGACATTGATCTCTTCGTCATCGTCCGTGAGAGCGATCTGTCATCCACGCAACGCGCGACTCGCGCGTATCGCGCGCTACGCGGCATACGTGTCGAACCGACCGATATTGTTGTCAGGACACACGCCGAGGTGGAACGATATCGTCATGTCCATACCTCCCTGGCCAGCCAAGTCCTTGAGCAGGGAAAAGTCTTGTATGGGTAAGACGCACAGAAATCCATCCGAAGCAATAACGTAGGAGGAACCGATGCCGGAAGGGCAGCACACGGGGCGGGTGGCGATTGTCACGGGGGCGGCGCGCGGGATCGGGCGGGCGATTGCCGAGCGGTTGCTCGCGGACGGCCACCGCGTGGCAATCGTGGATCGCGACGGCCCCGCCGCGAATGCCGCCGCCCAGGCGCTCGGCGAGCGGGCGCAGGCGATCACCTGCGACATTACCGACTCCGCCGCCGTCAATGCGATGGTCTGGCGTGTCCACGCGACGTGGGGGCGTGTGGACGTGCTGGTGAACAACGCGGGCATTGTCGGACCGAACAAGTCGTTTGCCGAGGTCACCGACGAGGAGTGGGCGAGCGTACTGGCAATCAACCTTACCGGCACATTCAATTGTTGCCGTGCCGTCGTGCCGCAGATGATGGCAAACGACTGGGGCCGGATCGTCAACATCGCCTCGATTGCCGGCAAGGAGGGCAACCCTTTCCTCGCCGCATACAGCACAACGAAAGCGGCGGTGATCGGCCTCACCAAGTCGTTGGGCAAAGAACTGGCGACGACGAATATCCGCGTCAATTGCGTGACGCCCGCCGTGATCGAGACGGAAATCCTCGCACAGATGACGCAGGAGACGATTGACTACATGGTGGCGAAAATCCCGATGGGCCGACCGGGCAAAGTCACCGAAGTCGCCGCGCTCGTCGCATGGCTGGCGAGCGACGAATGCGCTTTCAGCACGGGTGCGGTCTTCGATGTTTCGGGTGGCCGGGCGACCTATTGAGCCGACTGCTACTCCCTTCCCAGCATGGGGTTGAGCGCGGATAGTTTAGCCGATCACGAAGCGGTAAACGCGATATGTCACTTGGTCGTCGGCGAGGCGAACGGGCGTGCGGAAAAGCTCGAATTTGCCCGCCCTGTTTGACTTTCTCGGTTTTCGTGGTATAACCAGAGGAGAGAATCCAGTACATACTGTTCGTACTGGATAAATGGGTGCGGTCGAAGGGAGCATCGCCGCGCACGAGGAGGAAAGCAATGCACAAGTCGGACCTGGTCAAAGCGGTTGCCGCCAAGAATGACAAAATGACCGGCCCAGAAGCGGAAAGGGCAGTCAATGCCGTCTTCGATTCGATCAAAGAAGAATTGAAGAAGGGTGAGAAGGTCACGCTCACCGGCTTCGGCACCTTCGAGGTCGCCAACCAGGCGGCGCGCGAGGGACGCAACCCGAAGACGAACAGCAAGATTCAGATCGCGGCCCGCAAGCGTGTCCGTTTCCGCCTCGGCAGCGACCTCGACGCTATCCGCTAGTTTCTATCTTGCGGCTCACACCGCCGACGCACCCCCACAATCTGGGGGTGCGTTTTCTTTGTTCGCCCGTCACTCCAGATGGAAGACCTCTCCCAGTCGCAGGAAACCCTCGTCGGGGCGACGGTCACCGAGGTCAACGAAGAAGGGGGCCATGTGCGCCTGCCACTGCGCATTGATCTCCCGCGCCGCCATGCCATCGAGCGCGGCCTGCACATCGGGCGTCTCGAAGTAGCCGACGAGCAAGCCGTTATCCCGTAGGAAGAGCGAATAGTTGTGCCAGCCCGTTTCCCGTAGCGCCGCCAGCATCGTGGGCCAGACGGTCTGATGCTCTCGCTTGTAATCGTCCAATCGTTCCGGTCGGACCTGTAAAAGGAAACACACTCGTTCCACAAAGCGCTCCTTTCAGTCGCACAGCAATGAGCAATGAGTGGGGAATGGGATCTCCTCATTGTTCATTGCTCATTGCTCATCACTCATTGCTCCACAACGGTCAGGTCGAGGCCGAGCACGCGGCTCAGTTTGCGCAGCGTGCTTGTCTGGTGACCGAGGCCGAGGGCGACGTGGTGGGTTGGGCCTTCGGCGCACCAGCGTTCGATAAAAGCCGCAGGGCCACCGGCGAACTTCAGGCGCGAGTTCGTGTTGCCAGTGCGGAGGACGGGGCCGGGGACGCACTCGCCTTCCGCCGCCAGTAATTTGAGATGACCGTCCGCCGTCTGCGTCAGGCCGAGGATGGTGATCGGCCCAGTTCGGACGGTGAACTCGACGGACAGCCCGCCACCCCGCTTACCATGAAAGACTTCCAGCGCGCGGAGCGTCGGCGGGGCGGCACTGATCGCGAGATGGCCAGGGCCGTCGTGACCCATCAGCAAAATATCGTCGTTGAAGTCCATCGCCATGAACTCCGCGAACGAGCCGCCGACACCGAGCCGGTCCATGATGAGCATCGCAACGCAGGTTTGCAGGTCACCCTCGCCCGCCGCCGGGATACCGCGCGCCGTTAGGAGCGAGTTGCCGACAATTAGCCCGGCCGCCAACTGCTCGAACGGCCCATTGGCCAGCCCGCGATAGTAATAGGCGAGTCCGTCCAGCGCGAAGTCATCCGCCAGCCGATCCGGCCCGCAGGCGATCCGGGCCGAATGATTAAGCGCGTCATCCGTGACGGGCGCGGCGATGGCGTCGCTGCCCGGCTCCGCGAAGACGAACGTGGCGCGGATTTCCGCCTCCTTCGCCGCCACGTCGGTGTCCGTCGCCGCCTGCGCGCGGGTTTGTAGGTCCTCCATCTCCAACAGTTCGATGTGCGTGCCGAGTTGGGCCTGGTGCATCGCGATGTCGGTGTGCATATCGAGCATCCCCGGATAAGTGTGCCCGAGGAAGCCGAAACGCGCGTGCCGCACCGTCCGTGCGACGCCCGCCGCCGCCACCCATTCGGCAATCGCACCCCAGGCGCGCTCGTCGTTGTAGAGCGTACCGGTAACGACATTGAAGGGGATGCGGGCACGCGCGAAGACGCCCGCCAGTTCCGGGACAGAGCAGGCGGTGCAGTTCGCCAGCCATTCCGCGGTGTCGGTGTGTTCGTAATCGAGCGCGGCGACGGGTTGAAGGTTGAGGACGAGCACCGGCGCGTGCTGCCGCTGCACGACGGGCAGAACTTGCGAGGAAGTCGCGTACGTACCGATAGAGCAGACAATCAGATCGAGATTTTCCCGCGCGAACCGCTCTCCCGCTTCTCGTCCGGCCTCCGGCGTGTCCACCAACCCGGCGGACACGACCGCCGCACCGAGTTCGGTCAGGTGCGTCTCGACATCGCGCTGGTAGCCCACAAGCCGCTCGCGCAGCCCCGGAAACTGCGGCCAGTATGCCGCCAGCCCGACCCCGAACACCCCGACCCGCGCCGCCAACCGCTGCTTCCGCTCCATCTTCCGCCCTCCCGCTTCGCCCGCACGCCACTGCTCGGCATCGTATCATGGGCGGGAGAAGCGATGAACGGACGCCACGGGTTAGACCAATGCCGCCTCCGGCACCTCGACACTTACCGCGAGCACGGAATAGGGGTGCGGAATCGGCTCATGATCCCGCGTGATTGCCTCCATGTGCATCGGGAGCGCTTCCTGCATGTGCTCGATGGTTTCCTCAATGGTATCGCCCGTCGCTACGCATCCAGGCACATCCGGGGCGTATGCGGAATAGTTGGCATCGGCCTTTTCAACCACAACGAGGTATTGCATCTATTTCTCCTATTTCCATCCCGCTTGTGGAGTTACCCCGCTTTCGTGGGTCAACTCCACAGCAGGTTTACTGTGGAGTTTCCGCAACTTGTTCGCATAATATTTTTACATCTG
>JALYXG010000293.1 GCA_030947205.1 Chloroflexota bacterium | reverse complement strand
CCCGGCGCGACGATCTCCGGCAGTTCGGCGAGCTTGGCCGATCGCGAAACTATGTACACGCTCGTTTCGCCGAATTGCACGGACCGCGACATTTCATCGGGGACTCCGTCGAGACGTGCAGCAAGTGCGGCGCGTGCAGTGCCGGGGAACTGGTCGAAATGCACGACGACGTGGGTGATTCCCAAGCCTTGCAGCAATGCAACTGACCGTTCCGACGGAAAGCGTCTCATGTCAAACGCGAGTGCCTTGTATCCCTTTGGGAGCACATTTGCGTTGCCGTTGACGATCGGGCGACGATGGACGAGTGAGTAATATTGCTCGCGAACCGCGATTGCCTGCTCCCGCTCGTGATCGGGGATGACAAGCGGCAGCTCAATTACCCGTGCGTCCGGTTGATCGGCCAGCCAGTAATAGACGGCGGGGATCGTTTCGCCGCTTTCCAGCGGGACGATCGGCAGCGGGCGGGTCGCATACTCGGCCCCGAAACCGGCGAGCAACGTAGCCGCCACCGCGATCGGTGCCGCGCGAGCCGTGTTGATCCGGGGCAGCCGGAACGCTCCGGAGCGGGCCAAGAGCGCGGTCGCTCCGGTTGCCGCCAACCCCGCGATGCCGAGGAGGAAAAGCGTCCCGAAGCGCGCGGGGACGCGCATCGAGGCGAAACCGGGCAGGTGCCAATAGAAGATGTCGTACGGTAGGTGGCGCAACAGCAATGACTTGCTGCCTGGCGTCAAACGCAGTTCCGGCCCGACCGCGAACGCGGCGCTGATCCCAACAAGGAGCGCGAGAAACTGCTCCCACGGTCGCCGCCGACCGATCCAGAATCCGAACCCCGCGAGCAGGAGCGCGAGGAGGCCGGGAAACATGTTGCGCTCGAAGGTGTACGTGCCGTGCGTGCGGAGTGGGGCGGT
This sequence comes from Chloroflexota bacterium, assembly GCA_030947205.1. Classification (GTDB taxonomy): domain Bacteria; phylum Chloroflexota; class Chloroflexia; order Thermomicrobiales; family JALYUS01; genus JALYUS01. Next base: position 3,723 of record JALYXG010000293.1, on the reverse strand, counting down.
GATGCCGCCCCAGAAGCGGTTGCGGCCATCCACCGTGAAGAAGTTCGCCACGGTCGCTGCGTAATAGGTCGTTTGCCCAAACGTCCGCTCGACGCCGTATTCGTTTTGCACGCGCCGGTAGCCGATAGCAATGGGAAGAATAATGACGAACGCCAGCGCGCCCGCCGTTGCGAAATGCAGCCAAACATTCCGGCGCCGCGCCTCTGGCCGCTTGATGCACGCAATGGCGAGAAAGAGCGGCACGAGGACGAGCAGATAGATCGCGTAGTAATGAGACGAGATCGCCTGCATCACCACGCATGCCGCCAGCGCCAAGGTGTCCCGGATGCGGGGCGCGGCGACGATCCGGTCGCACAGGAGCAGAATCAGTGGGAACCATTGCGCGGAAAGCAGACCGATATGGCCGATCCGGTCGAGGTGCATCGGCGCGAACGCGTAGATCACCCCCGCAATGAATGCCGCGACCGGCACTGCGCCAAACCGACGAGCGAGCGCGTACATTGCCACGGCGCTCATCGTCAGGGAAAGGAGTAACGCGACGTTGTAGATCGCGAGTGGCGCGATGTGCAGGAGCGCCAGCGGCAACGTCAGGACTGCCGACCCGAGGACGAGTTCATCGAATAAATAGGAGTCGGCGAAAGGGTAGAACGTGTTGCCCGTGAAAAGATGCAGCGGATTGTGCAGAAGGCGATAGTGCCCCCAGCCGATGCGCCAGATGCTGTCTACCGGATCAATTGACGAGGTGACGCCACTATTGAGATGTGTCGCAAGCGGCCACGTCAGCGCAACAGCGATCAGCAGGTATGAGAGCGTGATTACCGATGCACGCGGAAAACGTGACAACCAGGCCGCCGGAACACTTCCGTCCCTGCGTCGTGCTGCCAAACCTCGGCTGTATATCCGCCAAATCAACACCTTTGTAGTATACCGCGCATTGTGCGCAGCAAAAAGATGTATGGCGTATATGGTATATGTGGACGTGTCAGCGGGCGGCGACGTACTGCTTGAGCGCTGCCAGTTCGTCCTCGGCGCTCGGAGTGCGCGCTGGGCCGCGACCGTCGAGGTCGCGATAGCGGTCGGCAATGGCCGCGCGCAGGTCGTCGAGCGCATCTTCCGGCGACTGACCCATCGTGCGCAAGCCGACCGCCGGGGCGTTGATCGTCACGTATTCGTCGCGCCACTCGGCGACGATCGGCAACGGCTGGGTCAGCGTCAAGCCATCATCGAGATCGCCGGTCAGTGTCAATGCCTGATGACTCAAGGATGGACCTCCACCAGCCGCGCGCCGACGAACTGACGACCTGCCTCCGCTGCCGCCGCGTAGACCTCGCGGAATGGAACCTCCGCCGCGCGTGCAATCGCCGCGATCTGCTCGTATTCCGGCACGGCATCGAGAACCGCGCCCCCCCATTCCTTGATCTTGACGCGCACCGGGCCCCACTGCGTGACGACTGTTTCCCATCGCCGGTTCGCCTTTTCACGGGCGATCTGCGTCGCGCGGACGCCGAATGTCGTCGTCTCGCGCAGTAGCGTCGTCGTCACCGCGAGCCGGTCCGCATCCGCACAGATCGCGGAGAGTTGCACGGCGGGACGGCTCTTTTTCATCGTGATCGGCGTGAACCACGCATCGAGCGCACCTGCCGCGAAAAGCCGCTCCAATGCGTAGGCGAGCGCTTCGGGCGTCATGTCGTCAATGTTGGCCGAGAGCAGGATTTCGTTCTCGGTCGTGCTCGTGCCGACATCGGTCTGATGTGTTTCGCGCGCGACCGGCGTGGTCGCGAATGGCGCGTCGCCACGATGTGTCGAGACCGTTGCACCGAGCCAGATGCGCAAGCAATTCGGCCACGGCATGCGGCGCGTGCCAAAGCCGTATCCGACCGCCTGAACGGTCATCGGTGGCTGCTCGAACCCCTCGGCGAGCGCAGTGACAATCGCCGCGCCCGTTGGAGTGACGGTCTCCTTGTCGGTTTCGAGCGGCACGGTCGGGGCATTGACGTGCGCGAGGAGCGCAAGCGTCGCGGGGGCGGGAACGGGGATCAGCCCATGCTGCGATTGTGTCCAGCCGTGCCCCTGCGCGAATGGCGACGCGTAGATTGCCTCGACGCCGAGTAGGTCGAGCGCGACGGCCGTCCCGACGATGTCCACGATACTGTCCAGCGCGCCGACTTCGTGGAAATGCACATCATCCACGGCCACGCCATGCACGGACGCCTCCGCGACCGCCAGCGCACCGAAAATGCGGAGCGACAACTCCTTCGCGCGCTCTGTCAGTCCTGATCCTTCGATAATCGAGCGGATTGTCCGCCAATCGCGTTGCGGCTGGTCGGCCTCGACCTCCACAATGACGCGCGTCCCGCCGAGGCTGTGTTGGTTGGCCGGTTCGGCGCGGAGCGTGTAGCCGGAAAGGCCGAGCGGCGCGAGGCCGTAGGTCAGATCGTCGAGCGACAGGCCGGCATGAATGAAGGCGGCGAGAGTCATGTCGCCGCTGATACCGGCGGGCATATCGAAATAGGCAATCCGCGTCATGCCGCCTCCGTCGTGTTTGTCGTCGCCGTCACGTCGGCGCGCAACTGGCCGCACCCGGCCGCGATGTCGGTGCCGCGCGAATAGCGGACGCTGGCCGGGAGGCCGCGCGCGACGAGCATCGCTGCGAAGGCCTCCGCGCTTTCACGGGTTGGCCGGGTGAGCAGTGCCCCATCCGGCCCGACCGCCTCGGCGACTGGGTTCAGCGGAATGAGGTTGATATGGCAGAGAATCCCGCGCAGGAGGGCGGAAAGCTCGTTCGCGACTTTGCCGGTGTCATTCACCCCGGCGATCAGCGCGTACTCGAAGGAGACGCGGCGGTGCGTCTTGGCGGTGTAATAGCGCACGGCGTCCAGCAGTTCGGCAATCGGGTAGTGCGCGTTCACCGGCATCAGCGCGGAGCGCGCCTCGTCGGTCGTCTGGTGGAGCGAAACGGCGAGGTTGATCTGCCATGGCTCGTCGGCGAGGCGGCGGATGCGCGGCGCAAGTCCGACGGTGCTGACCGTCATCCGGCGCGCGCCGAACTTCATGCACTGAGGCTCGTTGAGGATCGCGATTGACCGCATCACCTGATCGTAGTTCGCCAGCGGCTCGCCCATCCCCATGTAGACGATGTTCGTCAGCGGCTTGCTTTGTTCGCCACTGAGGCGGGCGAGCGCGACGACCTGCGCGACGATTTCGCCCGCCGACAGATTGCGCGACAAGCCCATCTTGCCCGTCGCGCAGAAGGTGCAGCCGTAGCCGCACCCTGCCTGCGACGAGATGCACGCGGTCGAACGCTCCCGGTAGTGCATCAGGACGCCCTCGATCAGGCAATCGTCCGGGGTACGAAAAAGCAGTTTCGTCGTCCGGCCATCGCCGCTCGTCACGCGGGTCACTTCGTCCAGGATAGTGAGGGGCAATTCCGCGTCAATCACCGCGCCGAGCGCCTTCGGGACGCCGGGAATTGTCGCCGCAGCCGTAGCGAACCGTCCATACACGCCGGTGTACAGTTGCGTGGCGCGGAATGTGGGCTGATCGTGCGTCGCCAGCCATGCCTCCAGGTCTTCCGGCAATAGGTCATAGAAGGAGAACCGCGCGCCGGATGGCACGGCGGGGAGCGTTACGCCCATTGGTGTTTCAACGATCATCTGTCCTCACACAACGCGACCGGCCCCGAGGGACCGGCCGCAATTCGTTCGAATCGCCAACCTTGGGCCA
>JALYXG010000263.1 GCA_030947205.1 Chloroflexota bacterium | reverse complement strand
TGATTGCTTCCCGCACCTTCACCGGCATCGTCCGTGCTCCTCAGTGTATCACGCGCTATCGCCTCTCCACGGCCCGCATCCGTCATACGTTGCGGATGATCCGCCCGCTATCCCGCCAACCCCCGACTAGTGCGGTCGCCGCGCAGGTAGTCGGCAACGGTGACGGGTGGGAGGAGAAGGCCGCCGTCCACGAAGAGCAACTGACCGGTAGTGTACTGCGCCTCGTCGGACGCGAGGTAGAGGGCGGCATGGGCGATCTCCTCCGGGTGGCCGGTGCGCTGGGCGGGGATGGCAGGTTCCGCGCCCATTTTTTCCCGTGCGTACTTTTCCTGCTCCTCCGGCGTGACAGCGACTTCGATGTAGCCGGGCGCGATGCAGTTGACGCGGATGCCGAAGCGCGCCCATTCGAGCGCCATGCTTTTCGTCAGGCGGTTGAGGCCCGCCTTCGCGACGCCATACGCCGCGTCATTCGGCCATGCGTGGTCGGAGTGGACGGAGGAGATGTTGACGATTGCGCCGCCCCCGCCGCGCTCCGCCATATGTTGCGCCGCCCGCTGCCCGCACAGAAAGGGCGCGGTGACGCAGAGATTGATCGTGTAGTGCCAGTCCTCCGGCGTCAGGTGCATGAGTGCGTCGCCGCGCCCGCCGCCCGCGTTATTGATGAGGATGTCGAGCCGTCCGAAGTCGCGGATCGTGTCGTCCACGATGCGCGTGCAGTCGCCCGGCTCCGTCATCTCGGCGTGCCAGACGAGTGCGCGCCGCCCCATCGCCTCGATCTCCCGCGCCGTCTCCATCGCCCCTTCCTCGCGCCCCCGGTAGGTGATCGCGACATCCGCCCCTTCCCGCGCGAAGACGAGCGCCGTCGCCCTGCCGATCCCATGACTCGCCCCCGTCACCAGTGCGATCTTCCCTTCCAGCCGCATCTTGTTTCTCCTTTTCTGTCCGTCGTGGTACGCCTGTTCGTGGCTCATGGTACCGTAAGCGGAGGGAAAGCGATCAAAGTGCTTTCGTCCCGTCGGCAATTACAGAATTGTGCTTTGTTCAGCGATCACCGATAATGCAACCGGGAAATCGAAAAGCGATTGAATGGTGAAGGGGAAGATGATGCGCTCGTTTGATGATGCGTGTGGGGAAAACGTGGGGCGTCCGTTGCGGCGCCGGGAGATGCTGAAATTGGCGGCGGCCGGGAGCGTTGCCGCCGTGCTGGCGGCCTGTGGCGGTGGCAGCTCCGCCACCGATACGCCAAAACCGGCGGGCACGACCGCACCGGCTGCAACGACTGCGTCTGCCGCGACCAGTGCGCCTGCCGCGACGACGGCTGCCGGTTCCGCTGCCGCCGCGACCCGACCGACCGGGAGCGTTGCCGCCGCCTCGACCGCTCCCGCCGGGACGGCTGCTCCCGCCGGGACGACTGCCGCCGCGACAAGCCCGGCGGCGAGCGCGGCGGCGGTGCAGATCAAGGACACGATCAAAGTTGGCATCGTCACCTCGAAGTCCGGCCCGCTCGCGTCGTATGGCGCGCAGTACCTCGATGGGTTGCAGATTGGCCTCGACTACGCCACCAAGGGCACAGGCGCGATCGCCGGTCACAAGGTGCAGTTGGACATCAAGGACGACGCGGGCGACCCGGCGACGGGCGTCGCGGCGGCCAAGGACTTCATCGGGCAGGGGTACAAGATCATTGGTGGGTCGGTCGTTTCCGGCGTCGCCTTGCAGATCGCGCCGCTCGCGGAGCAGAATCAGGTGCTCTTCATCAGTGGCCCGGCGGCGAGCGATGCGGTGACGGGCATCAACGGCTACACCTTCCGCTCCGGGCGGCAGTCGTTGCAGGATGTGCAGACGGCGAAGTCGTTCCTCACCGACCTCAAGGGCAAGAATGTCCTCGTCTTCGCGCAGGATTCCGCCTTCGGTCAGTCCAATGTCGCGGCGGTCAAGCAGGTCTTCGGCCCCGATGGCGCGACGGTGGATCAATTGCTCGTCCCGCAGGATGCGAAAGACTTTGCGCCCTTCGCGCAGCAAGTCGCCGGTAAAAAGGCGGATCTCGTCTTCGTCGCGTGAGCGGGCACGACCGCGACCGCGATGTACGCCGCGCTCGACAGCCAGGGTGTCCTGACAAGCAACAAGGTCATTACCGGCCTCGACCAGCGCTCGACCTACCCGATCTTCGGCCCAGCGGCGGACAAGATCGCCTTCCTTTCGCACTACATCTACCAGGCGCCGCAGAACGAGGTGAACCAGTACCTCGTGGACGCCCTGAAAAAGAAGAATCAGACGCCCGACCTGTTCGACCCGGACGGCTTCGCGGGCGCGCAGATGATCGT
>JALYXG010000238.1 GCA_030947205.1 Chloroflexota bacterium | reverse complement strand
GCGGAGAAATCGGTGCGGAGCGATCCCCATCTTCCTACCAAAACCGTGCACTTGTCGAGAGCGAATCGGCCAGATTTCCCGTGCGGATCGCTGTTACCGTAGAGGTGCCATACGTATTGGGACGTATGCGTTCTCGGAAGAACCTAAACCCCCGGCCCCTTCCGTTCCTCGGCGTGGGAAGGGGTGACTCATCGCGATGCCGTGGTATTTGCTAAACGTTCCGCTCTCGCGGAGACTCCCCTCCCCTTCCTCGCGGGAAGCGGGTGCCCTCTGGGCAGTGGGGTTAGGTTCCCCTCACACGCGGCGATTCGCCGGTCCCCATCCCGGCGCTTTGGGCGACGGTTTCGTGGCGTCGAGCGTTTGTTCCCGGTCGGCGGCGGAAACGTGGCCGGCACGCACAATCCCCCACCGCAGGCATGCGCCGCCGACGAGCGCCGCGATCGCACCCACGAGATTCAAGCGCCGAGAATGCGTGGGTGTGCGCATCGCCGCACCATCGAGCGCGACAGCGACGACGGACCCGACGAGAGCGCCTGCGAGCAGAATCCCTTCTCGGCCATGCACCAGAGAGCGCACGGCCCCACCGGAGGTCGCCAGATACCCGGCGAGCAGCGCGATCTCGCTGCACCCCAGCGCGATGGTGAAGGGGCCGAGCGCCGCGTGATCTCCCGGATCGTCATTGCCCGTGAGGATCGCCGCCGCGACAGTCGCCGCTACACCGGTGTTGAGCGCGCTCGCCATGAACAACGCGCCGAGCAGCGGGCTGGTGGACCAGACGGGGACGCTTGTCGTCCCGAGCAGCACGCCGGTATAACCGCCGAGCGTCAGCGCGGTCGGGAAGCCGCCGACGGCCAGCGCCCGCTCCGGGATCGCCCGCAGGAGATCGCCGCCGAGCGGCAATTTGTCCGCCGCAGCCAACTGGCGCGCGGCGGTCAGGGTCGCGAACAGACCGTGGCACGTCAGCGCCCACGATCCGAGGTTCATCGGCGATGAGGGCTTGAAGATGCGCAGCATGTGGTGGAAACGCGACGGCTTGCCAAGGTCGTCAATCAGAAACACCGGGCAGGGGAGCATCGCCGCGAACGAGACGATCCGCGCCGTGCGCGCAAGCCCCCGCCGCTCCGTGCCATCGGCCTCCAGCAGCGTGCCCAGCACGAACGCGCCGGACGAAATACCGCCCAGAAAGAAATAGGCCGCGATGTCGTTATTCCACGTCGGGGTTTGCAGGATCGGCACGTCTTTGTACGCATCGCGCGCCTGCGTGTGCGCGGCGCCCGCACGGCCCGGACGCATGGCACGCCTGTCTTTGTGGTCGGACCGCGCCATTGTCGCGCCGCGCGTCACGGGCGATCTCCTTTCGCGACCGCCGCCGCGCCGACCAGGCTCAGGCCGATGCCGACCACGGCGCTCCACAGATAGCGCGCCCGCATATGCGCCGCCGGGCGGCGGGGTGCCGTCGGGAGGTTGTACGCCTCCGGTTCCTCGGTGAGCAGAAAGAACGCGTTCAGCCGCTTGTACTCACCGGCGTCGTCCGCGCCGTACAAGTACGCCTCCTGCGTCCCCTGCGCGTGCAGGTCAGCAACGCGCTGCTCCGCCCGCTCGCGCAACTCGGACACCGGGCCGAAGACAATCGCGTCGGTCGGGCAAGTCTTGGCGCAGGCCGGCTCCAGGCCGTCTTTTTGCCGGTCGTAGCAGAGCGTACATTTGTGGGCCGCGCCGTCGTCCTCGCTCCGACCGAGCACGCCGAACGGGCAGGCAACGACGCAGTAGCCACAGCCGTTGCAGATGTCCTGCTGGAGGTACACAGCGCCGAACTCGTTGTAGACGAGCGCGCCGGTGGGGCAGGCTTCCTGGCACGGCGCGGCAGTGCAGTGCTTGCAAACGTCGCTGTTGAAGAGCCACCGCACTCCCTCGCCCGGTGGCTCGAACTCCGTAAAACTGACATGCCGCCAGGTCGTCGCGGAGAGATGCAGCGTGTTGTCGTAACTCTGACCGCTCCACGTCATGCCATCGGACGGCAGCGCGTTCCACTGCTTGCACGCGACCTCGCACGCCTTGCAGCCGATGCAGACGGTCGAATCGGTGAAAAAGCCCATCGGCTCCACGGTCGGTGGCGGCAGGGCGATCATCATCCCCTCCAACAGCCCCGCCGATACCTCGGCGCCCCCCGATGCGTGCGCGAGCCGGAATTCGGGTAGGGCCGCATCCTGCCCACCGATCGCCGTGATGCCACTCATGCCGTTCTTCCTTCCGGTTGTGCCTGGTGATGCGTATCCGCCATCAGCGCGGCGTGCGGCCGTGACGCGACATCGGTCGAGGGAACATCCGAGCGGGAGGCGAGCCGTCCCTTTTGCACTTGGCAAGTGAAGGCCTTACCCTCGTGCATGCTGACATTCGCGTCGCTGAGGATCGAGGTCAGGTCGTTCGCCGCGCTTCCGGCGACCTCGCCCGCCCAGCCGAAATGGATGGGCAACCCGATCTGATGGACGGTTTTTCCCTGGATATGCAACGAGTGCAGGCGCGGTGTGACCATCGCGCGTGCCTCGATTGCGCCGCGCTTGCTCGTGACAAGCACCCAATCGCCGTGCGCGATGTCGCGCTCGGCGGCGAGGTCGCGGCTCATCTCCACGAACATCTCCGGTTGGAGTTCATTAAGCCAACTGTCGAAACGGCTCATCGGGCCGCTCAGGTAGTGCTCGGTGAGGCGATATGTCGTTGCGACGACCGGGTAATCGGGGTCCTCCGGGGCCGCCAGCGGATTGAGCGGCGCCGCATCGAGCAAAACGGTCGGGTTCTCCTGCTGGGTGTACAGGCCGTTGCGTACCGGCGACTCCACCGGCTCGTAATGTGTGGGGAGCGGCCCGTCCTTGGTCCCGCCCGACGCGAAGAGCCAGCCCTTGCCGTCCGGCTTGAGGATAAAGGGGGAATCCCCGGCGATAGCGTCCATGCCCTTCGCGTTTTCGGCGGGGCGGTAGTCCGGCGGCTTGGTCGGCTCGAAATCCGGCGTGTCGAGTCCGGTCCAGCGGCGCTCCTTTGCGTCCCACCAGACGTATTTCTTGCGCTCGCTCCAGGGGTTGCCGTCCGGGTCGGCGCTGGCGCGGTTGTAGAGGAGGCGGCGGTTGTCGGGCCACGCCCAGCCCCAGTTGGGATGGACGTGCTGATCGAGATCGCCCGTGCGCTCGTTGGCGCGGTTGCGCCCCGGTTCCGGGTAGACGCCGCAGTAGATCCAGCAGCCGCAGGCCGTGCTGCCATCGTCCTTGAGTTGCTGGTACCGCTGGAGTTGTTGCCGGTCGGCGACGGTATAGCCGTTGATCTCCCGCAGCACCTTCGCGGGGTCGGGTTCATCGGCGGTGAGGCTGACCCGACCATCGGGCAAAATATGCAGCCCGTCGCGCGCGTAATCCCACGTCAGGTTGAGGATTCCCTGGTCATACTCTTTCGTGCTCCCGGCGTAGAGTCGCTTCATCCGCCGACCGAGGTTCCACATGAACCAGAGTTCGGAACGGCAATCGCCCGGCGGGTCAATTGCCTGATCGTGCCACTGCAAGAGCCGGTCGGTGTTCGTCAGCGTGCCGCCCTTCTCGATGCCGGACGCGGCGGGTAAGAAAAAAACCTCCGTCGCGATCGTCGCCGGGTCCGGCCGATCCGGCCCCTCCTTCCAGAAGGTCGCGCTTTCGATGGCGAAGAAGTCGCGCACGACCAACCAATCCAATTGGCGTAGGGCGACACGGTTCAACCCGGCATTGGGGCTGCCTGCGGCGGGGTTCTGCCCCATCAGGAAGAAGCCGCGCACCTTGCCCTCCGCCATGTCCATGGCAAACGGCAACTGCGAGTGATCCGCCGTGATGCGCGGCAGCCACGGGAACCCCCACTCATTCTCGGCGGTGGCGGCATCGCCGTACCACGCCTTGAGCAGGCTGATTGTGTACGCCGGGAAGTCCGACCAGACGCCGTAGTCGACATGTTCCTGTGCGAGATAGTGCTGCAGTGTCGTATGGTTGCGCGCCTTCGCGGGCTGCGGGATGTAGCCGGGCAGGAGGTTGTAGAGGGTCGGAATATCCGTCGAGCCCTGGATGCTCGCGTGACCGCGCATTGCCATTACTCCGCCCCCCGGGCGGCCCATGTTACCGAGGAGTAGTTGCATGATCCCGGCGGCCCGGATCATCTGCACACCGGTCGAATGCTGCGTCCAACCGACCGCGTAAACCACGGCACCTGTCCGTTCTCGCCCGGAGTTCGCCATCAACTGCTCCGCGACCGCCAGGAATTGTTCCTCGGTGCAACCGCATTGCTCGACGACCATCTGCGGCGTGTAGCGAGCGTAATGGCGGCGCATGATGTTCAGGACACAGTGCGGGTCACGCAGCGTCGGGTCCTGCCTGGGCGGCAGATGCTCGACATCGCCCAGCGTCTCCGTGCGGGACATCGCGCCGATATGCGTCGGCGTTTGCGTGCGTTCCGGCCCGGCATCCTCGGCATAGTTCCAGTTCGCCTCGTGCAGGTTATATGCCCGGTCGTCGGCGTTGTAGCCGGAGAAGATGCCGCTGCAATCCGCCTCCGCGTCCACGTACGCATCGCTGATGATCGTTGCCGCGTTGGTGTAGGCGAGGACGTACTCCTTAAACCAGCGCTCCTGCGTGAGGATCTGGTTGATGATGCCACCGAGGAAGACGATGTCCGAACCGGCGCGGATCGGCACGTAAT
>JALYXG010000207.1 GCA_030947205.1 Chloroflexota bacterium | reverse complement strand
TGCCCGTCCGATGGTAAAGCAAGTGCGACACAGAGCGAGGAGTAGCCGGTAAAGACGCCGATTTCGAGCGTCCGCCGCGCGCCGATGGCCCGGACGAGGAAGGCGAGGAACTGCCCCTGTTCCGGTGCGAGTTGCATCTGGGCGTTCGGTAGGTGCGCCGTTTCGTCGCGCAGTTCCTGGAGAAGGGCCGGTTCCCGGAGTGATGCCCCGAGCAGGTAATCGTACAGATCGTCGCTCATTGTCAGCGTCCGGCGTGACATCGTGCTCCTCCTTGGAAGAAAATTCGCGTGAAACGCATTGTAACGTCTAGAGTATCACCCTCCCCGGCGGTTTACCGCTCTGGGATGCGCCAAAAAGGAGGAAACGCGATGGTCACGGTTGAGAGGGAAGTTTCGGTTGCGTCTCCCGCGCCGCTGTCTCCGAATGATACCAGCAATACGCGCCGTATCACCCTCGATATCCTCAATCGCCTCTTCGGTGCATCACCGCCGCGTACCGTTGACATACGCCTGTGGGACGACACCCGCTGGCCCGCGAACGCACCGGACGACGTGACGGCGACGGTCGTCCTCAACCATCCGGGGGCGCTGCGGCGCATGTTCCTGCCGCCGACCGAGCGCGCCGTCGGCGAGGCATTCATCCGGGGCGATTTCGACATCGAGGGCGATCTGGAAGCCGCGTGCGCACTCAACGATCTGGTCGGGGCCGCGCATCGCACGCCCGCGACGGCGCTGGCGCTCCTCAATCTGCTCCGCCAACTGCCGGAAGCGGGCGGTGCGCCGATCAGCGAGCGGCCTGCAGCGCGCTTGCACGGGCGACAACACTCCGGCAAGCGGGACCGTGCGGCGATCCAGTATCACTACGATGTTTCCAACGAATTCTACGCGCTCTGGCTGGATACGCAGATGACCTATTCCTGCGCCTACTTCGAGACGGGCGACGAAAGCCTCGATGCGGCACAGGAAGCGAAGTACGACCTGATCTGCCGCAAACTGCGCCTCCGGCCCGGCGAGCGGCTGCTCGACATCGGTTGCGGCTGGGGCGGGCTGATGCGCTTCGCCGCCGCGCGCTACGGCGTCGAGGCGACGGGGATCACACTCAGCGCCCAGCAGGCAGCGCTGGCGCGGGAGCGCGCGACGACGGCGGGCCTCGGCGATCGCGTGCGCGTCCTGCTCGAAGATTACCGCAACCTGCCCTCCCGCATGCCATTCGACAAGATCGTCAGCGTCGGGATGTTCGAGCATGTCGGGCGACCGCACCTGCCGGAGTATTTCGCGACCGCGCACCACCTCCTGAAGGCGGGCGGTCTTTTCCTCAATCACGGCATCGCCAACCAGCACGACTTCCAGAACCCCGCGCGCCGCGCGATTGATCGCGAGATCAATGCCCGCACGTCGTTCGTCTGGAACTATGTTTTTCCCGATGGCGAACTCGTGCCGATCAGCGAATCGCTTGGCATCGCGGAGCGTGCCGGGTGGGAAATACGCGATGTCGAGAGTCTGCGCGAGCACTACGCGATGACCCTCCGCCACTGGAACCGGCGACTCGCCGCCCACGAGAAGGAGGCGAAGCGGCTCGTCGGCGAAGAGACGTACCGCGTCTGGCGCATCTACATGGCGGGCGCCGCGTATAGCTTCACGCGCGAACGGATCAGCATCTATCAGGCAGTATTTACCAAACCCGACGCCGCCGGAAACGCGCACATCCCTTTGACGCGTCGGGATATTTACGAATAGTGGTAGCGTAGGCTTCAGCCTGCGTCTCTACCCTGGGAGAAACCTCGGAAGAACAGAACGCAGGCTGATGAACCTTAAAAACTTGATTGGGTACTGGGTTCACAGGCTGGAAAGCCTGTGCTACCGGTAGCACAGGCTTTCCAGCCTGCTGCCCCACGATTACCTGGTTACGTTGTAAAGGTTCATCAGCCTACGCTACCTGCTCATTGCTGCGTGGAATAAACGATGCGCGCGCGGCGTAGGAAGAACGGCAGAGGCAGTTTCGCAATCGCCGTGTCAGGAGAACCGATGCCCACACTGACCGATCCCACCGCCCCGCGCACCGGCTTCGACCCGGCGAGCGTGCCGACGGGGCAGATCTACCACCTCATCAACAGCATCGTCGCGCCGCGCCCGATTGCCTGGGTGAGCACGCGGAGCGCGTCGGGCGTGGCGAATGTCGCGCCGCACTCGTACTGCATGATCGTCTCGGCGAACCCGCCGATCATCGCCTTCTCCTCGACCGGCGACAAGGACACCTTGCGCAATATCCGCGCGACGGGTGAGTTCGTCTTCAATCAGGTGTCGGAAGCGCTCGCGGAGGAGATGAATCTTTCGTCCGCCAACTTCCCAGCAGACACGAGCGAGTTCGACTGGACGGGCCTGACACCGGCACCGAGCGTCGTGGTCGGCGCGCCGCGCGTCGGCGAATCGCCCGCCGCGATGGAATGCAGACTGCTCGATATTCAGGAGTATGGCGCGGAACCGGCCCACCTCATCATCGGTCAGGTCGTCCATATCGCCGTGGACTCGGCATTTCTGAAAGACGGCATCCTCGATTACACCCAAACCCGCCCCGTCGGTCGCCTCGCGCGGATCGGCTACAGTTTTACGCGCGAATTCTTTGCCATGCCCCGCCCCACCTATCAGGGCCTCCTCGACGCGGGCGCCCAGCCCAAGCGGCGGGGATGAAGCCGGGGAATACCGCAAAGACGCAAAGAGCGCAAAGGATGCAAAGAAAGAGAGATAGAGGAAGGAATCGAACGTAAGTCACACGCGGGATTCTCTCACTTTGTCTTTTCTTTGCGCCCTTTGTGTCCTTTGCGTCTTTGCGGTTCTCTCCGGTTTGCCCGTTCCTGATTCAGTCCGGGAGGGCGGCGAGGAGGCGGTCTATTTCTTCCTCGGTGTTGTAGAAGTTCGGTGAGGCGCGTAGGCCGAGGGGGCGGAGGGCGACGACGATGCCCCGCTCCTCCAACTCCTTGACCATCGCCGCGTCCCGTTCCTTGCTGCCGAGCGTGAAGGCGATGATCTGGGCGCGGTGCGCCGGATCGGGCGAACTGACGATCTCGACGCTTTCTTTACGGCTGAGTCCGGCATAGAGATAGTCGGCGAGCGCGCGGTTCCGCTCCTCGATCGTCGCGATACCGACTTCCTCGATCAGCCCGAGCGAGGTGGCGAGTGCGGCCCAGCCGATCCGGTTGCCGCCGCCCGCCTGGTAGCGCGCCGCACCCGGCTTCCAATTCAGTTGCCCGTCGAAGGTGTCCGCTATGGCGTCCACAGACTGCGAGCCGATGAAGGTCGGCGCAATGCGGTCCACCGCCTCCGGCGCGACATAGAGCGCGGCGACCCCGAAGCCCGAAAGCAGCCACTTGTAGCCGTGCGTCGCCAGCGTCGAGACGCGCGCCGCCTTGACATCCAGCCGACCCGCGCCGACGAGTTGGATGCCGTCCACGATCAGCAGGCAGCCCTTCTCCGCGCACCGCGCGCCGAGTGTTTCGAGGTCGGCGCGGTAGCCCGTGTCCCACATGATCGCGCTGCACGCGACGGCGCGCGTCCGGCTGTCCACCTGCGCCATCAGCTCATCCACCGACGGTCCAGCACCGGAGAAAGGGGCGAAGCGCACCTCGACACCGCGCTCCTTGAGGTTGAGCATCGTGTACGAAAGGGAAGGGAACTCCCGTTGTGGCAGGACGATATTGTCGCCCTCCCGCCAGGCGATGCCCTGTACGGCGATGTTCATGCCGTGCGTCGTGTTGCTCGTGAAGACGATATCGCCCGGATTAGCGCCCATCAGCCGCGCCAAACGCTCGCGGGCGATCTGCTCATACGGCGGCAGCGATGTCATGCGCGGCATCTGCGGAACCTGGCACGCCTCGACGACCTCTCGCACCACCTGCACTGTCCGCGTCGGCCACGGCCCCTGCGATGCCCCATTGAGGTAGGTGCATTCCTGCACAATCGGGAACTCGCGCTCGCGCACCTCGCGCAGCGATACGGCAACATCCATGGCACTCATGATGGTCATCCCTTCCTGCCCACGGCACTCCACATTCCCCAACCAACCTGCTGCCCGCCCATTCTACCCGAAATCGGGGGTCGAAACCGGGGAGAAGCGCAGAGACGCAAAGAGCGCAAAGAACGCAGAGAAAGAAGGAGGTTGAATTCGTAAAGACACGTCAGGATAAAGAATAGAGGATGTTTCTCCCCCATTTGCTCTTTCCCTCTCGGTGCTCTCTGCGTCCTCTGCGTCCTCTGCGCTCCTCCCCGGTTCGGCCCCTCATGGTTTCGTCCGCCCGGTCGCGGTGGTATAAGCATCGTGTCGTCCGGTTGGAGGGAGCGAAGGGAGCGTGGCCGCGTGAAGATCGAGCAGAAGATTCAAGCGTTGGGGCTGGAGATGCCAAAGAATCCGCCGAACCCGGCATCGAAAATCCTCATGTACCGGCGGGTGGGCAATGTCGTCTACCTTTCCGGCCACGGCCCGTCGCGCGGCGGCACAAACCAGTACATCGGCAAGCTCGGCCAGGAATTCACGACGCAGCAGGGGTACGACGCCGCGAAATTAACGATGCTCAACCTGCTGGAATCGCTCAAGAACTGCATCGGCGATCTCGACAAGGTGACGCAGGTCGTCAAACTGCTCGGTCTCGTCAACTCGACGCTCGACTTCACCGAGCAGCCCGGCGTCATCAACGGCGCGACCGAACTGCTGATTGAACTCTACGGCGACGCGGGCCGCCACGCGCGCTCCGCCGTCGGCATGGCCCAACTCCCCGGCGGCATGGCCGTCGAGATCGAGATGATCGTCGAAGTCACGGATTAGGGACTCCTAACCACGAAGGCACGAAGAGCACGAAGGAGAGAGGAGAGAATGAATTACTCTTCTTTCCCTCTTCGTGCTCTTCGTGCCTTCGTGGTTCAACTCTTTCTCAACTCGGTGAGGATGGTGATCCAGGGGGCGGTGGCGAGGGCGGCACGCATGGCGGTTTCGTCGGTGAAGGTTTGGGGTAGGCGACGGCCTTCGCAGATGAGGCGCAGCGTGTCTGCACGGAAGGGCCACGGATTCACTATCACGTTGCCTGGATCGTCATCAACCGCAATGAGCGTGAGCGTGGTTTCGCCGTCTGCAGTCGGTACGTCGGGTACGGTCGTCGGCGTGCGGACGCCGTGGCAGAGGGCGAGCGACAGGCGATCCCACGCCGCGACGAGGCGGCGGTTGCGCACGATGACCTCCGGCGTGGCGTAGGGCGCGTAGGCTGGGTCGCTGCGGAGCGCGGCGAGTAATTCCACCTGAAAGGCCGATTCGTCCCGGAGATAGTCGCGCACCGCCTGCGCCTCTTCCGGCGTGTCGCGGAGCCAGTCGTGGTAGCGCTCGTAGAGGCTGGCGCCGTGCAGCGAGGTGAGGAGCGCGGTGTACCGGCCCTGTACGAGCGCCTGCCTCCCCGCCTCCCGCCAGCCCCGGACATGATCGAGCGTCGGCATGTTCATGAAGGTGTGTGGGCGGCCCGTTTTCGGATTCAGCGTCGGCGCACGCTCCCACGCGGTCATGCCGAGATCGTGCTGCTCCGCGCCGAGGCACACTTCCTCCCACGGCGCGAACGTACCGAATGCCGCATTGCCCCAGTTCCGCGCCAGTTGCGCCGCGATCCACGCATGTACCGGCTGCGTAATCACCACCAACCCATTCGGGTCCTCACGATGCAGCATTGTCCGCCTCCGCATTGAAAACAACTGAACCGCGAAGGCGCGCAGGACGCGAAGAGGGACCAGAGAATAGGACTCTTCTTTCCTCTTCACTTTCCTTCGCGTCCTGCGCGCTTTCGCGGTTCAAATTCATCCTCGTGCCACATCGCCTTCACACCCGGGAAATCGTGCCTTCCAGTATCGCAGGTCTCGCCTCGGACATGTACTTGACAACATGTGAAGATACAGATACTGTCGTTCCTGAAGGTAGCTGACTGGTGTGGTAATCTAAATGGTGGTCGCACATGGCTGGCATGCAACAATTCAAGGCGCAGCTCTTTGGGGCGCTCGCGCACCCAACCCGCATCGGCATTCTCGAACTCCTCCGGGGTGGCGAGCGTACCGTTTCCGACCTGCAGGGCAGCCTCGAGATCGAGGCGACCTCCGTCTCGCAGCAGCTCGCCGTCTTGCGCTCCCGGAGCATCGTCGAAGGGCGGCGTGTCGGCACCAGCGTCTACTACCGCGTCCGGGACCCAAAGATTTTCGAACTGCTCGATGTCGCGCGGGAGATCTTCACCAACCACCTTGGCGACCTGCAAGCGATGGCCGACGAGATGCGTGAGGAGTCGCGATGAGCGAGCGCGAACGCGCGATAGGGACGCCATGCTCAATCGCGAACTGACCGCAGCGATGCTCGCACCCGCCGCCATCTATCTCGTTGGCGCGGCGCTCGCGCTCATTGTCCGCCACGACCGGGGGCGCGCCGCCCATGTCGTCGCACTGATCGGCAGCGGCGTCGGCGCCGTGATCGCCGTGCGCGCGCTCCTCAATGGCACAACCGAGCAACTGCATCTCTGGGCGGTCACGCCGTTCGCGAACCTCAATGTCCGGCTCGATCCGCTGAGCGCCTTCTTCCTGCTCGTCATCTCCCTGATCGCGATCCCGGTCTCACTCTATGCGGTCGGCTACCTGGCCGACGAACCGGGGCCGACGGCGCTGCTCGGCGTCGCCTACAACGTCTTCCTCGCCGCGATGGTCCTGGTGGTGATCGCGGACAGCGTCTTCATGTTCCTGATCGCCTGGGAGGCGATGTCGCTCGCCTCGTACCTGCTCGTCATGCACAACCACCGGGAGCGCGAGGTGCAGCGGGCGGGATTTGTCTATCTCGTGATGACGCATCTCGGCACGGCCTTCCTCATGGCCGCTTTCCTTGTACTCTTCCTCGTGGCGGGCAGCAGCAGCCTCGACTTCGCCGCCTTCCGCGTCGCGGCCGCGCATCTCTCCGAGACGAATCAGACGATCATCTTCCTGCTCGCCCTCGTCGGCTTCGGGACGAAGGCGGGGATCATCCCGCTGCACATTTGGCTGCCGCGCGCCCACCCCGCCGCGCCGAGCCATGTCTCCGCCCTGATGAGCGGCGTGATGATTAAGACGGCAATCTATGGGCTTGTACGCATTGGCTGGGAGTTCGCGGGGCCGGGTCCCGTCTGGTGGGGGGCGCTCGTCCTCGCGCTCGGCATCGTCTCCGCCGTCCTCGGTGTGCTGTATGCGCTCCTCGAGGACGACATGAAGCGGTTACTCGCCTATTCGAGCGTCGAGAACATCGGCATCATCCTGATCGGCGTTGGTACGGCGTTCATGCTCCAGTCGCTCGGTCATCCCGTCGCCGCCGCCCTCGCACTCATCGCCGGGTTCTACCACCTGCTCAACCACGCGGTTTTTAAGAGCCTGCTTTTCCTCGGCGGGGGCGCGATCCATCATGCGACGCACACGCGGAGCATGGAGAAACTGGGCGGGCTGATCCGCCGGATGCCGTGGACGGCCGCGACCTTCCTCGTCGGGGCGGCGGCAATCGCCGCGATCCTGCCTTTCAACGGCTTCATCAGCGAGTGGCTGACCTTGCAGAGCCTCCTGCAGCTCGGCATCACCGAGAGCGGGCTGCTATCGGCGGCGATCGTTGGCGTGGCGGCGGGGGCGCTCGCGCTGACAGGTGGCCTCGCGGTCTTCACGTTCATCAAGGCGTTCGGGGTCATGTTCCTCGGTGTGCCCCGGAGCGATCACGCAACGAATGCCCAGGAAGTCCGCTTAACGATGCGCATCGGGATGCTCTTCCTCGCGCTCTGTTGCATCGTCCTCGGCCTCGTACCGGCCCTCGCCCTCCGGCTGCTGCGGCCGGTGACCACCGCGCTGACCGGTTCCGTCGCGCAGCCACATTTCCGCCTCATCCCACAGGCCCGGCATGACCCCGCGCTGGCGCAGCACGGCTCATACGCGCCGCTGGCTCTCCTCGCCCTCCTCGTGCTCGCCGGTGGGCTGGTCTACCTGCTCGCCCGCGCGCTCGGTGGCCCGGTGCGCCGCCGCATCGCACCGCCGTGGGTCTGCGGCGGTGTGCTCGAACCGGCGATGCAGTACACTGCCGCAGCGCTGACGAAGTCGGCCCGAATCATTTTCCGCATGGATGTCCGTCGGGAGCGCGGCGAGGGGATCACCTACGCGCAGGCGCCGTACTTCGTCGCGTCCGTGCGCTACGAAGAGCGCATGCACCCGGTCTACGAGCGGTATCTGTATCGCCCCGCCGTCCACGCCCTGATCCGTTTCGCCGAGGCGATCCGCCGGCTGCAGAACGGGCGGCTGCGGCGCTATCTCGCCTATCAGTTCGCGGCGCTCGTCATCGTACTGCTGCTGACACGATAGGAATAGGAGATGGGATGAACGTCGCGCTGCTTATCGTGCAGATCGTGCTCGGTTTACTCGCCGCGCCGCTCCTGAACGGCGTCATCAAGAGCGCGAAGGCGGGCTGGCAGAACCGGCGCGGCCCAGCGCTGCTCCAGCCGTGGTACGACATTCGCAAGTACCTCGCGCGCGAGGATGTCACCTCCGAGCATGCCTCGTGGCTCTCCCGTGGGGCGCCCTATGTTTATTTCGGTGCGTTCGTGGTTGCCATGGGGCTGGCGCCGACGCTGATGGACCGTTCGCCGCTCGGGAGCGCGGGGGACATGCTCGTGCTCGTCGCGCTCTTCGTGCTGGCGCGCTTTGCCCTGGCGCTTGCCGGATTGGATACGGCGAGCAACTTCGGCGGCATGGGGACGAGTCGGGAACTTGCCTTCGCCGCGCTGATCGAACCGGCGCTCCTGATTGCCCTCTTCGCCCTCGCCCTCCCGGTCGGCTCGACCGCCCTCGAAGCTCTGGTCGGCACGGGCGGCGTGACGCTCGCCCGGCTGCTCGCCCTCGCGGCGCTCTTCATCGTCGCCATCGCGGAGACGGGGCGCATCCCGGTGGACAACCCGGACACGCATTTGGAGCTGACGATGGCGCACGAGGGGATGATTCTCGAATATTCCGGCCGCCCGCTTGGCCTGATCCTCTGGGGCACGCAGCTCAAGCAACTGATCCTCCTCTCGCTGCTCGCTGCCTGCTTCTTCCCGTGGGGGATTGCGCGGGACGGCTCCTTCGGCGCGCTTCTACTCGGCACAATCGTCTACCTCATCAAACTTGGGCTGCTCGGCCTCGTCCTCGCGGTGGTCGAGTCGGCGCAGGCGAAGTTGCGCATCTTTCGTGTGCCGGAATTGCTCGGTGCGGCGAGCCTCCTCGGCCTGCTCGCGGTCGTTACCGGTTATCTGATCGGGGGGTGAGGACGCGATGATCCATCTCAGTCTGGCGAGCACGCGCGATGCGACCGACACGCTCGCGCTCCTGCTCCTGCTCACATCGCTCGGCTCGGTGCTCGTACACCGGCTCGACCACTCCATCCTGCTGCTCGCCGTGCAGGGCGCGCTGCTCGCGGTGGTCGCTGTCGTGGTGGCGATTGAGACCGGAGCGGTGCATGCCTACATTGCGGTCGTCGTGACCTTCGTCGTCAAGGCGCTCACCGTCCCCGGCGTGATGCTCCATGCCCTACGCGGCGTGCGCCTCAAACAGGAGTCCGCATTGGTCGTTTCGCGGCGGGTCGCGCTGCTGCTTGCCCTCGCACTGCTGCTCGTCGCCTACTACGCGGCGGCCCCACTCGTCGCGCTCGATCCCCGTTTTCCGCGCAATGCCCTGCCGATCGCCCTGGCGATGCTGCTGATCGGCATGCTGATCATGCTGACGCGCAAGAAAGTCCTCAGCCAGATCGCGGGGCTGGTGGCGATGGAGAACGGTTTGTACCTCGCCGCCCTCGTCGTCACGCGCGGGGTGCCGTTGGCGGTCGAACTCGGTGTCGCGGCGGATGTGCTCGTCGGCGTCGTCGTGATGACGCTCGTCTCGCGGCAAATCCACCGGACGTTCGCGACGATCAATACCGATCGCTTGCAGTCGCTACGGGGGTAACACGCAATGGTGCGCCGATGTTGATCTACCTGTTGCTCGCCGCCCCGCTCGTCACGGGCCTCCTCTGCCGGGTGGTGCCGGGGCAGGCGACGATCGAGCGCGTGAACATCCTTGGCGCGCTCGTCACCTGCGGCGCGGGCGTGGCGCTCGGGCTTCGCGTCTTCATGGATGGCCCGGTGACGGCGCGTGGCGCCTTCTTTCGTGTGGACGCGCTCTCCGCATTGCTGATCCTCCTCATCGCCATCGTCGGGCTGTGCGCGGCGATCTACTCAGTCGGCTACCTGCGGCACGATGTCGCGGTGGGCGAGGCGCCGGCGGATCAACTGCCGTGGTACTACCTCGGTTACCACATCTTCATCCTGACGATGCTCCTGAGCGGGGTCGTCAACAATCTCGGCATCCTTTGGGCGGCAATCGAGGCGACGACGATCGTCTCTGCACTGCTCGTCGGCTTCTACCGGCACGCGGCCGCGCTGGAGGCGGCGTGGAAGTACCTTGTGCTGAACACCGTCGGCATCACCTTCGCCCTCTTCGGCGTCCTGCTCACCTACTACGCCGCCGTGCACGCGCTCGGCGAGGGGGCGGGGCTGAACTGGACGACGCTGATGGGCCACGCGGGGCAACTCGACCCCGGCGTGATGCGGGTGGCATTCGTCTTTGTCGTCATTGGCTTCGGCACCAAGGCGGGGTTCGCGCCGATGCACACCTGGCTGCCGGACGCGCACAGCCAGGCACCTTCCCCGATCAGCGCGCTGCTTTCCGGCGTGCTGCTCAACTGCGCCCTGTACGGTATCCTCCGCTTCTACCTCGTCGCCACGGGCACGCTCGGACCGGCCTTTCCGTCGCGGCTGCTCATCGCCTTCGGGCTGCTTTCCGTCGCGGTCGCGCTGCCGTTCCTGCTCGTTCAGACGGACATCAAGCGGCTGCTCGCCTATTCGAGTGTCGAGCACATTGGCCTGATCGCTGTCGCCATTGGCATCGGCGGGCCAATCGGCATCTACGCGGCCATTTTGCACCTCATCAACCACAGCGTGACGAAAGCGCTCTTGTTCTTCCTTTCCGGCGAACTGGTGCAGCGGTACGGGACGCGGCGTATCCGGGCGATCCGGGGCGTCGTTGGCGCGACGCCGCTCCTGGGATCACTTGTCCTGATCGGCGTCCTCGCGATCACCGGCCTACCACCCTTCGGGATGTTCGTCAGCGAATTGAGCATCTTCGTCGCCGGGTTCCGTGCGGGATACGGGATCGTTACGGTCGTGCTGATCGCGCTGCTTGCCCTGATCTTTACCGCCATCTTCGGCCACTTCGGCGGCATGGTCTTCGGCTCACCGGTGAAGCGGACGCTGGCGAACACGGACCTCGACCGGGCGAGCATCGCGCTCTTCGGGCTGCTCGCGCTCGCGATCATTGTGCTCGGTGTCTATGTGCCGCCGCCGCTGACCGCCGCGATCCAGCAAATCGTCAGACTCTTTACGGGAGGAACCGCGTGACCGCATCGCTTGAAACACCAACGGCTCCGTTAACGGCACGCGTGCGAGACGCGCTCGGCGAGGTGCCGCTCGCCGCACCGACCTTCCCTGGCGAAGTGCGGGCCGTCGTGCCCCTCGCATCGCTCGTCGCCGCGTGCGTTGCGGTACACGACACGCTCGATGCGCCACTCGCCACGATGGTTGGCCTCGATGACCGGGCGAACACCGGCGTCTTCCGCCTGATCTATGTCTTCGGTGCGGAAGGACAATGGGTGAGCATCGAGACGGCGGTTGATCCGGCGCATCCACATTTCCCCGCCGTCACGCCGCACCTCCCCGCCGCGCACTGGTACGAGCGCGAAGTGAAGGACATGCTCGGTCTCATGCCGGACAATCACCCGGACCCACGCCGCCTCGTCCTGCACGACGACTGGCCGGAGGGGGTCCACCCGCTGCGCAAGGACTTCGACCCGGCCGTCGCTGTGCCGCACAGCGACGAATATCACCACCGCTTTCACCACCTGCATGGAGATGGCATCATCGAGACGCCCGTCGGGCCGATCCATGCGGGTGTGATCGAGCCGGGGCACTTCCGCTTCGCGGCGGTCGGGGAGGTCGTGCTCCATCTAGAGACGCGCCTCTTCTACACGCACCGGGGGATCGAGAAATTGGCGGAGGGGAAGACCGCCGCGCAGGTACTGCAGATCGCCGAACGCATCTGCGGCGCGTGCGCTCTCTCGCATGCCGTCGCGTACTGCCAGGCGATCGAGACGATAGCGGACGCGACGATCCCGCCGCGCGCTGTCGCACTGCGCACGCTCCTGCTCGAACTGGAACGGCTCTACAATCACTTCGGCGATCTGGGCAACCTGTGCAGCGGGACGGGCTTCGCGGTCGGCACGAGCCAGGGCGCGTGGCTGAAGGAGGAATGCCAGCGCCTCAACGAGCGGCTGGTCGGCCACCGCTTCCTGCGCGGCGTCTGCCGGATCGGCGGCGTGCGGCGCGATCTGGACGCGGCGGCGGTGGCCGACGCGCGAGCGACGCTGCGGCGCCTCTTCCCGGCCTGCCAACGCTTCCGCGACCTCTTCTTCGGTACCGATTCCTTCATCGAGCGGATGACGAACACTGGCATCGTCCCGTTGCAGGCGGCGATAGACCTCGGCGCGGTCGGCGTCGCGGCGCGGGCGAGTGGCATCACCTGCGATGCCCGCGTGGACCATCCGTACGCGGGTTATGCCGATCTGCGCGTGCCCATCGCGACGCGCACTGTGGGCGATGTGAAGGCACGCGCCGAGGTGCGATTCGACGAGGCGTTCACGTCGTTCCGGCTCGTCGAGGAACTGCTCGACGCGCTGCCCGGCGGCCCGCTCGCCGCCCCGGTGGATGATAATGTGTTGCCGAACCGGACGGCCCTGAGCGCCGTCGAGTCGCCGCGCGGTGAGGACATCCACTGGGTGCGGACGGACGGCGCGGGCAGAATTGATCGTTACCGCATCCGATCAGCATCGTTCTGCAACTGGCCGATCGTCGCGCTTTCGGTGCCGGGGAACATGGTGCCGGACTTCCCGCTCATCAACAAAAGTTTCGAGTTGTGCTACGCCTGCCTGGATCGCTAGGGGAGAAGGGACGCGAGGATGCTGAATGTGCTGCGCGAAAGCTTACGAACGAAGCGGCGGACGATCGCCTACCCGGACGTGCCCGATCTCGCTCCGCCCGCCTATCGGGGTCGCCCGGAGATTGATCCTCATGCCTGCCAGTGCGCGGGCGACTGCGTCGCGGTCTGCCCCTCGCAGGCGATCACGCTGACCCAGATCGCGCCGGGAACGGAACGATGGCAACTCGACCTCGCCCGTTGCGTCTTCTGCGGCCTCTGCGCTGAGGTCTGCCCGCACGACGCGCTAACGATGACGAACGACTACGAACTCGCTGCCCGCAGCCGGGGTGATCTCATCACTGGCGTGACGTTCGGCCCGGACGCCGCAGCCGTGCCGGACACACGCGCAACGCCGGATGCCGAGCGGCTGCATGGCCGTATCCAAGGCTTGCTGAAACGCTCCCTCCACATCCGCCACTGCGACGCGGGATCGGAGAACAGTTGTGACTGGGAGATCAACGCCCTTCTCAACCCGGTCTACGACGTGCAGCGTCTCGGCATTGACTTCGTCGCCTCGCCCCGCCACGCGGACCTGCTGCTCGTCACGGGGGCCGTCACGCGGCACCTCGAACCGGCACTGCGTGCGACGTATGCGGCGATGCCCGCGCCGCGCCTCGTTGTCGCGGTCGGCGACGAGGCGTGTAGCGGTGGGATCTTGCAGGGAAGTTACGCGGTGCTGGGCGGCGTGGACCGCTGCCTGCCGGTTGATGTCTACATCCCCGGCGACCCGCCCCGCCCGCAGGCGCTCATCCAGGGGTTGCTGGTCGCCCTCGACCGGCTTGCACCCATCTGGTCGTCTTCGCGATTCTGATGCCGCAGCGCCTGGAGCGCTCTCAATAGTTCATAACACGCGCTAATCATTCTGCGTGACGACAATCCCCCCTTATCGGTACGTGCTTACTCATCCTCGCCGACTACGAGTGCCGATGGCATCGTATCCGCGCCTTTCAGTGTTTCAAGCAAGGCCCGCGCGGCACTGGATGGCCGGTAGTCACGCCGCTGGACAAGCAGTAGCATCCGGCTGATCGTCATGCCCGCGATCGGTACGGCGGCGAGCAGGCCACTATCAATCTCCGGGCGCGCCGTGAGCGTCGAAAGGATCGAGACGCCGAGGCCCGCCGCGATGGCTTTCTTGATCGCCTCGGTGTGCCCGAGTTCCATCGCGGTGTTCGGGGTGATCCCGCGTTCAAGAAGCGCCGTTTCCACCACCTCACGCGTCCCCGATCCCCGCTCACGCATCAGGAAGGGCGCGGTCGCGAGTTTCTCAAGCGTGGCGACTCCCATGCGGGCGAACGGGTGCGTCGGTGCGGTCACGAGCGTCAGGTCGTCCCGCCGATACGGCTCTACGCGCAGGTCTGCCCCGCGCACCGGCCCTTCGACGAGCGCAAGCTCGATCGTGCCCGCCCGCAGTTGCTGGATCACCCGTTCGACGTTCTCGATTTCCAGTGAGAGCGCAATCGCGGGATAGCGTGCATGGAACGCGCCCATCACATCGGGCAGCAGGTAGATGCCGATCGTCGTGCTCGCGCCGATCGCCAGCGTGCCCTGCTCCAGCCCGCGTAACTCATCCATCGCCCGCTTCCCTTCCTCAGCGATCGTGAAGATGCGCCGGGCATACCCCGCAAGGATTTCCCCCGCCTCGGTGAGTACAACCCGCCGCCCGACGTGCTCAAGGAGCGGCACGCCGACCTGCCGCTCCAATTCCTGCACCGCTTTCGAAACGGCGGGCTGGCTGACGAAGACCGCGTCCGCCGCCCGCGTCACGCCGCCGTACTCCGCGACAGCGAGAAAGAGCCGCAGGTGGTTGAAGTTCAGCGCGAACGTCGTCAAATCCATAAATAATCTCTTCTTATAGATACACATACTTCTCCACCTTGGACATATGCATCATTGGGGCCTACGCTGTCAAGCAATAGGTCGCGACGCGAGAAAGACGGGGTTGATGGTGGAGACTGCGGTGACAATCGAAGCGGTGAAACCGGGGCCACCACTACGCGGTGGCGCGAGACGGCTGCGGGCGCTCATCCCCGGCGTTGCCCTCGCCACGGGGGTCGCGTTGGTGGCGTGATACGGCGCGGCGGCCGAGGAGCGACTCCTCCACGCTTCCGAACACCCGCCGGAGGATGCCGACCACGACCCGCTCACCCCCAGCCTGCCAAACTCAGTGAAACCGATCCAGATGATCGTCTGGGCCTTTATCGCCATCGGCGTGATCGGCCTCATCTTCACTTTCGTGTTCGTGGTCTTTCGCTAATCATTGCCGGGAGCGTGGCGGGCGATCTCGTCTCGCCCCCCATCTTCCTCGCGCGATACGTAGATAATAACCAATGGTTATCTCAAAGGATACAAACACGTATTAGACGTATGCTTCCGCAGGGTCTATGCTGGAAACAGAAGAGATGTTCAGTTCCAATGAAGGAGGACGACCATGAAGATCGCACATGCAACGAGGGCAACAGCAGTAGCCCGAAAGGACGAATGAGATGGCAAGCATCGTCCTAATCGCGGCATTCGTGGGGGTGTACGCCGGTATTTTCCTCGCCAGCGTCTACATGGTCAGTGTGGCCGAGCGCGCGCGCTATCCCGTCGCCGTCTCGGTCGCCCGCCCGGTGCGGAAACGGCAGTCCGCGCCGCGCCTGGTCCCCACGATCGCGGTAGGGATCAAGCCGCACGCGTTCGTTCCGAACGTCTAACATCGAGGATCGAGGAGATGGTAATGTTCGCACAGCGCCCACTTTACGCACTGATCGCCGGTTTGATTCTCGCCTCCACCTTGACGGCAGCGATGGTCTTCGCGGCCCGAAACCTCGCGGTCCCGTCGGCAATGGTCGCCATGGCCCTCATCGCCACCCTGCTCGTCGTCGTCCTCGCCGCGTGCGTGATCGCCATGGTAGCCTCCGGGAGTCGCGCGCCGCGCCGCGATCTCGGGCAATAGTCGGCCGGACAATCCAAGTTGCCGAGATTCGGCGTAGTGTTGTGGTAGAGAAGTCAACCGTTGGCTTTCTCGTAATAGGTGAAAGAGGGTAAGTTGATGACATCACGCTGGAAGCTCTTCGTCGTCATGCTGGGTATGATGGCGCTCGCGGTCGGCAATCTCACCACGGTCGGCGCGCAGACGGCGTCCGCACCCGACTTCACCAAGTTCGGCTACACGGTTGCCAAGACGATGGACGTCACCCCCGATCAGACGGTGACGATCACGGACGGCGACCAGTCCGTCCTCATCAAGCCGGGCACCTTCGAGAATCCCGTCACCTTCGAGTTGCTGACCGGCCAGCCGAGCACATGGAAGGACCTTGTGAAGGATCGCACCGTCCGCGCGGCGTTCGCCTTCCGCATCACCGATAAGACGACCAAGGCGCTGCTCGCCGGGTCGAAGATTCCGGTCGTCTACAGCTACAGCGGCAAGGACGCGAAGAGCGACGACACGATCTTCAATACGACGCCCGCAACGCCCCCCGTCGCGTCGCAGAACCCGATCCCGACAACCTTCGCGGACGGCAAGGTGACGCACCCGTTCAACATCGCGGTCGTCGGCTGGCTCGTCGTCTCAGCGCCTACCAGCGCGGCCGCTGGTAGCCCCGCTGCGGCTGCTCCGTCGGCAGCGGCGCCTGTCGCGACCGGCACAGGCGGCGGCACGGCAGCCACGGTACCGACCACGCTCCCCCAGACGGGCGTGTCCCGCGCGACCGGCCCGAACCTCCCGCTGCTCACCGCGCTCGGCGGCGGTGTGCTGCTGCTCGTCGGTGGCCTGGTCGTGATGCGCCGGCGCACCGCGTCCTCGCGGACCTAAGCGTTACCACGCACGGTGGAGGGGCGGCAACTGCGCTGCCCCTTTCTCTTTTCCCGGCCCGTATCCGACGGGCGAACCCACGATCAATCAACGGTACGAATCGTGGGGCGGCATACCGCGCGGCGTGTCGCTCACCCATACGCCCGATCATCGCCGATCGGCAGAAAGGGAATAGCACAGGATGAGTTCTCCCCATTCCAGTTCGTTACCACACATCGTCTCACGTCGTCATCTGCTGCAGAGGGCCGCCGCTCTCGCCGCGACGCTGATCACCACGGCCTGTGGTGGCGCGGAAAAGGCCGCGACCTCGTCCGCTGCCGCGCAATCCGCTACGACGGCCACGAAGCCTGCCGC
>JALYXG010000197.1 GCA_030947205.1 Chloroflexota bacterium | reverse complement strand
CTACCGACCCCTCATCCTACCGGAGAACCCGCCAGTTCAGATGCGATTGCCCTGAGGAGCGCCGATGTCGGCGGCAGTTGTAGCAATCATCGAAGATGACGCCGCAGTTTTGGATGTGATGACCGAGTGTCTGACGGGCGACGGATATCGCATCCTCCCCTATCGCCAGGGTGCCGGCGCATATGAATTAATAGAGAGCGAGCGGCCGGACGCCGTGATCCTTGACATCCGTATGGAACATCCCCGCGCCGGCCTCGCCGTGCTGCAACGGCTGCGCCGCAACCCGGCCACGGTGGACACTCCGGTGCTCATCTGCACGGCGGATACCGCGTTCATGCGCGAGTGGGGGCGGACGCTCGAAGAATACCGCTGTACGGTCCTCGCCAAGCCATTCCAAATTGCGGATCTGCTCGCCACGATCGGCCGTCTCATCCAGTCGCCGACGGACGATGCACCGGCAGCCTCATTGCCAAATGGCCGCGCGAAGGGGCAGCATGCGCCACCGGTCATCCGGCCGGTGATCGGCCTCGTGGACGCGGATGGGCGCGGCGTTACATCCTTCACCGAGCAACTCGAACGCAAAGGGTACAAGGTCGTGGGGTGTCGGTGGGGCGATAAGCTGCACGATATGGCGGTGCGTGAGCAGCCCGATCTGCTGATTGTGGATGTCGGCGATCGGAGACACGGGATTGTCTCGCTCGTCCTGCGACGGTTGCGGGACGATCCACTGACGAGTCGGATACCCTTCCTGCTCGATCCCCCGAAAGATCGAGAGCTGTACCGAACGATCGAGCAGATCGTCGGGTCACCGCCGCTCCTCTCGCCCGTCGTCCCGCCACTGCCACGCTGGCACCGCGTGTAGCCCGGCACTACCAATGGCTTCAGCCTGCGTCCCCACGTCACACTCGCAGGCTGGAAAGCCCGCGCTACTGACTCAGGGACTGCCGGGGACGCAGGCTGAAGCCTACGCTACGACGATAATGGTGGTCACCGCCCCTGGCGACTGCCGCAGTTGGGGCAATAACGAGCGTGATTGCGCACCGGATAGCCACAGGTGGGGCATTGATGGACGCGCGGCCCGGTCGGCAGTGGCGGTTGCAGCGGCTCCGGCGGCGCGGCAGGCTGCGGATGCGGCGGTATGATCTCGTCGGGCCTGCCACCCGCCTGCCGGGCGACCGCGACACGGGCGAACCCGGTGCGCGCCTTCGTCGCCTCGTCCATTAGCGCGCGCTGTTCAGGCGCGGGGGGTGTGGCGCTGGGCGGTGTGGGCGGCTTCCCCGACGCCGGATGAGTGGCGGGCATTGGTGGCGGTCGCGGCGGGACGATCGCCGGCATCGCCGCAGTCGCCAGCGTCACGTCCGGCACCGGCGGGTCAGTCGCCGGTTTTTGTGTTTTGGAGGACATCATTTCTTCCTTCTCCTCAGGCTGCGGTTCGTTTCGCGCTGTCTCGGGGATCGGCGCAATCTCATCCCGTACGACTGGCACATCTCCAGTCGCGACCTCCAATTCTCGCACGAGGGGCGGGAGTGTCTCGTCTATTGGCGGGTCGAGTTCGCGCACGACCGGCGGCACAAAGGCAGGATGCGCCGCACCGGGTGGGGGGCCGACGGGTCGGGGCAGTCGCGTCGCCGGTTTCGCCTGCGCCGCGATGAGGTCGGCGACCGGGTAAACCATCGGCGGCGAGACACGCGGCGGCACTCGCAGCTGGGTAGGCAGGGACGCGGGCGGGCGTGCGGCCTCCGGTTGCGCGACGATGTGCGGCGGTTCGGGCACGGGCAGCGACGCCGCAGTCGGCGGTGTGGCTCGCACGCCGGGCGGCGGGCTGGTAGGCCAATCAATCAGCGGGGCCGTCGCGTAGACCGGTGCGGGCGTCGGCGGGGCGATGGGGGGCGCGGGCGGCGCTGGCACGGACGGTGCGGGCGTGGCGGGGCGCTCGTCATGCTGTTCAGCAGTCGGCATCGTAACCGCATCGAGCAGCGCGATCTCACGCACTCCATCGCGCCGCGCGGCAACAACGCCAACGACCGCCGCGACCGCGCCGAGCAGGAGTGCGACGAGCAGCAGATAGCCGACATCCTCGATCAGAAAGCGAGACAGGGAGCTATCGTGCAGCGACTGACCGCGCCCCGCCGCGAATGCATACGAGCGGAGCGTACGGAGGACGAGCGCGAGGAGCAACCCGCCATTGAGGACGCCCATCACCGCACCGAGCCGACGTTCCACCAGGCCGAGCGGGCGGGGCCGGTAGAGCGCGAAACTGCCGAGCAGTCCGAGGATCAGCGTGCCGACGAGCAGATAGAGCAGCGCGACCCCGGTCGTCGTCCGCGCCACGCTCCAGTGGAACCGGATGGAAAGATCGCGACCGTTCGGCGCGGCCCACTCGGAAAGGACGCCGTAGGAGAGCAGCATCGCCGCGAGCAGGACAACCTGCCGCCACCCGCCATGCCAATAGCCTACCCCGACCAGGGCGATCCAGAGTATCGCGAGCAGTACGGTAAGCGCGAGCGCGGCCATTGCACCCCATCCCCTTCATCGTCACGGCGTCTTCGGCGTCCCTGGCCCAAACTGTACGGACATGATACCATCGCCGCAATGGAACGAAACGAGGCGGAGTACACGATTATTTTCGATGGCGGCGCGCGCGGGAATCCGGGCGACGGATACGGCTCGTACGAACTGCGGACGCGCGCGGAGCGCCGGATCGAACGGCTGACCTTTGGCACGAATGTGACGAACAACGAGGCAGAGTATCAAACACTGATCGCCGCCCTGCACGATGTGGTCAATCATCTCACTGCGTCGGGCACGGACCCGAAAATGTCCACCCTCGCGGTGCGCGGCGACAGCCAACTCGTCATCTTCCAGGTGACCGGCAAGTGGAAAGTGAAAACGCCGCATATCCGCCCGCTCCACGCCGAAGCGACCGCGCTCCTCGCCCGCTTCAAGCGAACCGATGTGCAATGGCAACCCCGCGCGATGAGCGTACGCACCCTCGGTCATTGAGCAGACGCACACCCACACCCCGGTAGCGTAGGCTTCAGCCTGCGTCCCCTTCCTGGATACATTGTGCCCGAACGTTTCGCAGGCTGGAAAAGCCCATGCTATCAGGAAGGGGACGCAGGCTGATGAACCTTCACTGGCTGAATCGGTAATCCGGGAACGCAGGCTGGAAAGCCTACGCTACCGGATACTTCGCTCCAATCTCATCACTGAGTTGCGCGAGGTAGCGGCGCATGAATGCGGTGCGGCGTTCCGCTTCCGCGCGACCGGCGCGTGTTTGCATCGTGTCGCTCAGGGTCAGCAACTTGACGAAGAAGTGATCGAGGACATTCTCGCGGTCATCGGCGGTGCGCGCGACGGGGAATGGCTCGCTCGCGTCGTAGAGCGGCTTGCCCATCGCACCGCCGAGCATCAGTGTCCGCGCGATGCCGACCGCGCCGAGGGCGTCGAGCCGGTCGGCGTCCTGCACGACCTGGGCTTCCAGTGTGCGCGGGGCGATGCGCGCCGAGAAACTGTGCGCCTCGATCGCGTGCTGAATCGCTGGGATATGCACGGGCGGATAGCCGGCGGCGTGCAAATACTCGCCCGCCGCTGTCGCGGCGAGCCGCGACGCCATCGTCCGCTGCGGCGAATCTTTCGGCACGATCACGCAGTCGTGCAGCCACGCGGCGGGCAGGACAATCGCGCGGTCCGCTCCCTCCGCCGCCGCGAGCGCGCGGGCATTCGCGACGACGCGCCGGATATGCATCGCGTCGTGCGCCGCGTCTTCCGTGTGCCGGTTCTCGGCGAGAAAGACCGCGAACCGCGCTTCCCACTGTGACAAATCGGTCACGTCCACTCCGTGTGCGCTCCGTTCAGATATGGCTATTCCGCTTTTCGGTTCCCGCCACGCCGCAGGATAAAAACGAAGAACCCGACCCAGAGCAGCGCCGCGAGCACAAGAATACCGAGCGGCGGCAACCGAAAAAGGAAACGCTTGAGAACGATCAGCACGATCACCGTCACGACGCCGCTGATGAAGCAGCCACGCCGCATGAGGCTTTCCTGCTCGCCGCCGC
>JALYXG010000183.1 GCA_030947205.1 Chloroflexota bacterium | reverse complement strand
CGGCGCGAGTGCCGCTACGATACCCCTACATCTTGTGGTGGCGAATTGCGAACACCCCGATATATCCCTTTTCTTCCGTGCATCAAGGCGGAACACGGCGGGCGCAGGGTTTGTTCTAATTTCGGTGTCGCCGGTGTGCGGGGCAGGGCGGTTCTCCGGGCGCCATCCCTGCGAGTCAGTCGGGGTCGGAGTTGGGGTCGGGACGAAGGGAGTCACGGGCGATGGCGTCGGTATCCACAAAGCGATTGAAGGCGACGGACATGACCGAGAAGACGAGCAACGGGCACGGCACAAATGGCAATGGCAACGGCAAGCACGCGGCGGCGATGCAACGGCCCGCCCTGAAGGGGCAGTGGTCCGAGTCCGCCGTGCGCGTGCTGCGCGAGCGGTATCTGTGGAAGAAGGACGGCCAGTATCTGGAGGACGAAGACGGACTCTGCTGGCGCGTCGCCACGGCGGTCGCCCAGGCAGAGGCGAACTACGGCGGCGATGTCTACGCGACCGCCGCGCAGTTCTACGAAGTGCTCGTCACCGGCAAGTTCCTCGCCAACTCGCCGACGCTGATGAACGCGGGTAAGGACAACGGCCTGCAACTCTCCGCCTGCTTCGTTCTCCCCGTTGAGGACACGATTGAAGGTATCTTCGATGCCGACAAGTACGCCGCGATCATACACAAGAGCGGCGGCGGCACCGGCTTCTCCTTCTCGCGCCTGCGGCCGGAGGGAAGCACCGTCGGCACGAGCCAGGGCGTCGCGAGCGGTCCCGTCTCCTTCATGCGCATCTTCGACGCGGCGACCGAGCAGGTGAAGCAGGGCGGCACGCGGCGCGGCGCGAACATGGGCATCCTGCGCGTGGATCACCCCGATGTCGAGAAGTTCATTACCTGCAAGCTCGATGGCGGCGTGACGAACTTCAACATCTCCGTCGCCGCTACCGACGTCTTCATGCAGGCCGTCAAGGACGACGCCGAGTACGACCTGATCGAGCCGCATTCCGGCGAGGTCGTTGGGCGGAAGCGCGCGCGTGAAGTCTGGGATCAGATCGTGGACGCCGCCTGGCTTTCCGGCGACCCAGGCTTCGTCTTCATTGACCGCGCGAACAACAGCAAGAGCAACCCAACTCCCGCGATTGAGTTGCTTGAAGCAACTAATCCTTGTGGCGAACAGTGGCTCGGACCCTATGATGCCTGCAACCTCGGTTCGATCAATCTCGCGGCGACGACGAAGCGGGTCGGCGAGACAGTCTTCCTCGACTGGGAGGAGTTGGAGCGCGTCACACGGCTGACGGTGCGGTTCCTGGACGATGTGATTGATGTCAACCCGCTGCCGCTGCCGCAGATTCAGGAGAAGGTGCGCGCGAACCGGCGGATCGGCCTCGGTGTGATGGGCTGGGCGGACGTGCTTTTCCTGCTCGGCATCCCGTATGACTCCGACGAGGCGCTGAAACTCGGCGAGGAGATCATGGCGAAGATTGACGAGTGGGGCTGGGACGCTTCCCGTAATCTCGCTGCGGAGCGCGGCCCCTTCCCGAACTTCGCCCAGAGCATCTACGCGAACGACGCGCCAGTCCGCAACGGCACGGTGACGACGGTCGCGCCGACGGGTTCGATCAGCATCCTCGCGGACTGCTCCAGCGGCATCGAACCAATCTTCGCGCTCGCCTTCCAGCACCGCGTCAAGCAGGGCAAGGAGTACCGCATCCTCAACTTCGTCAACCCGATCTTCAAGGCGGAGATGGAGCGGCGCGGCCTGTGGAGCGAGGAACTGGAGCAGCACCTGATCGCGACGGGCAGCGTCAAGGGTGCGCCGGGCGTGCCCGAAGCAATCCAGCGCGTCTACGTGACAGCGCAGGAGATCAAGCCGGAATGGCACGTCCGCCAGCAGGCCGCGTGGCAGAAGTACGTGGACAACTCGATCTCCAAGACCGTCAACCTGCCGAATGAGGCAACCCACGCCGATGTCGCCGAGGCGTACCTGAGCGCCTACGATACCGGCTGCAAGGGCATCACCGTCTTCCGCGACGGCTGCAAGAGCGAGCAAGTCCTCAATATTGGCGTCAAGGAGCAGAAGCCCGAAACCGCCCCCGCACCTGCGCCCGCCGTTGTCCCCGCCACATCCGGCAGCGGCACGCCGACGGCGGCGACGCTCGCCACGATCAAGCCGCGCCCGGACCTCGTGCAGGGGTACACGCGCAAACTGACCGCGCCGGAAGGCAAGGTGTACATCACGATCAACTCCGACGACGAGGGGCCG
>JALYXG010000145.1 GCA_030947205.1 Chloroflexota bacterium | reverse complement strand
CCATACCGGCGATGTCGCTGCCCGTCGCGGTGGCGGTCGGGAAGCCGCCGACGCTCAGCAGGCTCTCGTTATCGAAGACGATGTGGACGAGGTTCTTCGGGTGATAGCGCGCCATCGTCGTCAGGCTACCGAGGTTCATCAGGATTGAGCCATCGCCGTCGAGCACGACGACCGGCAGTTCCGGCCGGCTGAGGGCGATGCCCAGCCCCATCGAGGAGGCGAGGCCCATCGCGTGCTGCAAGTAAAAGAAATTCGGGCGGTGGCCGATGGACTGCACCTCGGCGGCGACCGCGCCCATGATCGTCACGACGACGCACTGTTCCAGTTCGGGGTAGATCGCGGTGATCGCATCAATTCGGAGCATCGTCGTCACTCCTCCCACATCAAATCGCGGCACAACAGGAGCGCGACGGGCTTCAGGGCCGATTCGGCGAGCGCCTGCCCCTTGCGGATGCGCGACGCGACATGGTCGGGGTGGTCGAGCATCTGGTATGGGATGCCGAGGGTGCGCAAGACGGCTTCCGTCACGCCGCCGCCCTGTGTCTGCCACGGGTCGCGCTCCCCGAACTCACCGCGATAGGAGATCAGCATCAGGAGGGGAATCTTGTAGAGGTGCGCGAGCGAGACGATGCCGTTAATGCTCTGCAAAAAGCCGTGGTTCTGCATCATCATCGCCGACTTGACGCCCGCCAGATGCGCCCCCGCCGAGATGCCGACCCCTTCCTCCTCCTTCGCCAGCCGGACGAGCGTCACCGCCGGGTCATCCTCCGCCATGCGAATCAGATGCACCAGCCACGTCTCCGGCAGCGCCGACATCATCCGTACATCGCACGACTTCAGCGCGTCGTAGATCAGTTGTGAATTCTTCATCGAGACTGGCATAACGGCGACATCCCTCCGAATGGCGAATGATGCTTTCCTGCGCGGTTTATCGTGCCATGAATAGTCGCGCCTGAGCAAGACGCGTTGACGATCTCACACAATGCTGTCGGGTCGGTCACCGGCCAGGAGCAGCTGCGGCACCTGGGTAAAGTACCAGCCCGATCCGTTACGCGCGAAGACCCAGACGAGGTCGTAGCGCTCGCCCGGCCATTTCGGTGGCGGCATGGGCGTGACCTGCCCCAGATGCGCGATGATCGCGGGGAGTTCCTGATGTTGCCACGCGACAAGCGCGTTCCCGTGGCTGGCGATTAGTTGTGTGGCGAGGTCCGCCTCCTGCCCCTTCCCGAACCGCGTGTTGACCGCCACACCAAGCCGGGCTGCGAGTGGTGTCACGGTCTGCTGCGGTCGCTGCCCCTCATCCCCACGGGGATCCGCCGCCCAGACCACAGTTGGTCGCACGAGTCCTGCGGGCGGCTCCCCATGCGCGGGGGCAAAAAGCCCAATTAACGCGCCTGCGCGCGTCCAGCCGGACACGGTTAGCGATCCCGCGCTTTCCCGACCGTCCGCAGTCACACCAGTGGGCGCCCCGGCCCCGGTCGGCTTCTCGGCATGGCGGATCAGCATGATGACATCGGCGGCGCTGGGGGGAGAACTACCAGGCGGTACACCGGTAGGCAGCAGTGAACTGATCGGCGTGGAAACACTGCGCACCCCGCCACAGTTAGACAGGAGTGGGACCACGGACAGCGCGGTTCCTACACGCGCTAGCGTGCGGACCACGCCGCGTCGCGAAATCTGCTTTAAGCCCGCCATTCACTCATCTCCTACGCCACATCGAACCCTGCAATCGTTACTGACATTCGGACGTAACTCGGTTTTTCCGGTGGTAGCAGGCTTTCCAGCCTGCCTTCCGGGGCGGGAAGGCAGGCTGGAAAGCCCGCTACTATCATCTTTTTCTCACCCCGCGTCACAGTTATGTCCGGATGTCAGTCGTTAGGCTTGGATACGTGGGAATCGCTGTTTTATACTTGTCTGCAACAGGAATAATGCCAGATTGCAACGGAGACGTATCCAGTCCGACGCATCCATCGCGACGGCGGATTGCCGCTATTCCGTCCAAGCCTCGCGCTCCCGCCGCACATATTCTTGCGGTTCGACACCTTCCCAGATTTCGCGATGCAAACCGCGTAGATGCTGGCTGTAGTTGCTTGGTTCGGGCGTGAGCACGATGTGACCATCCCGTACTTCTATAAGGAGATGACTCCCGTTCTCGATGTGCAGCTCTTTCCGCACTACAGCGGGAATGGTGATGCGATGTTTACTGTCCATCTTGACTCGCAGTGCCATGATTCCCTCCAATGACCATTGGGGGAGCGTATCATATCGTCAACTCGCGCGGGCGGTACTGCAAGGCTTCGGCGATGTGGGAGGCGGTGATTTCGTCGGCGGCGGCGAGGTCGGCGATGGTGCGGGCGAGTTTGATGATGCGTTGGTGGGAGCGGGCGGAAAGGTGCATCTGGCGAGAGGCGGCGCGCATCAGTTGCTCGCCCGCCGCATCGAGTGGGCACTGCTGGCGCACCTCGCCGGGGCCCATGTCGGCGTTCGTGATGCTCGTCGTGCCCAAAAAGCGCGTGCGTTGTCGGGCGCGGGCTGCTTCGACGCGCCTCCGCACGGTGGCTGACGATTCCGTTGGGCCGATGGCGGTCAACTTCTCGTAGGGGACGCGCGGCACATCGAGGTGGATGTCAATGCGATCGAGCAGCGGGCCGCTGATCCGCTTCGTGTAGCGGCTGATCGCCTGCGACGAACAGGTGCAGGCGCGCTCGCGGTCGC
This sequence comes from Chloroflexota bacterium, assembly GCA_030947205.1. Taxonomy (GTDB): domain Bacteria; phylum Chloroflexota; class Chloroflexia; order Thermomicrobiales; family JALYUS01; genus JALYUS01. The sequence continues at coordinate 1,395 of JALYXG010000145.1, read as the reverse complement.
CCGCGTAGCCGCACGGGCACGGGTTCATCGCCGCGACGAGCATCACATTGGCGGGGAAGGTGAGCGAGCCGGAGGCGCGGCTGATGCTGACGACCTTGTCCTCCAATGGCTGCCGCAGCACTTCCAGCACCGCGCCGTTGAACTCCGGCAACTCATCCAAAAATAGGACGCCTCGGTGCGCGAGCGAGATTTCGCCGGGCCGGGGCCACTGCCCACCGCCGACCAGCCCGGCGTACGAAACGGTGTGATGCGGCGACCGAAATGGGCGGTCGCGCACGAATGCCATATCTCGCTTCAGGAGGCCGCCGACGCTGTAGATACGCGTCACATCGAGCGCTTCCGCCGATGAGAGCCGGGGGAGGATGGACGGCAGCGCACGGGCGAGCAGCGTCTTGCCGCTCCCCGGCGGGCCGCACATGATGACATTGTGGCCGCCCGCCGCCGCAACTTCCAGCCCGCGCTTCGCGTGCTCCTGCCCGCGCACTTCGGCGAGGTCCGCGTCGGTGATTGTCTCCTCAACGTCTGTATCTATTGTCGAGGGCGGCTGCGGCGCGATCAGTTCCTCGCCGACGAGGTGGCGGACGAGTGCGACGAGCGTTTCGATGGGATAGACCGTCACGCCCGGCACCAGCGCGGCCTCGGCGGCGTCTTCGGCGGCAACGAGCAGCGTCGGAAAGCCGTTGACCAACGCCGTGTCCGCAATTGCCAGCACGCCATCCACATGGCGCACGGAGCCGTCGAGCGAGAGTTCGCCGACGACGAGCGACCTGGCAATCGCCTCGTTCGGGATGTCGATCTGCATCGAGGCGAGTAGGATGCCGAGGGCAATGGGCAGATCGTACGACGCGCCTTCTTTGCGAATATCCGCCGGGGCGAGGTTGACGGTGACGCGCCCGGTCGGGAAGCGCCCGCCGCTGTTGCGGATCGCGGCGCGCACCCGCTCCTTCGCCTCCTGCACGGCGGCGTCCGGCAAACCGACGATATTAAACGCTGGCATCCCGGCCCCGACATCCACCTCGACGGTGATCGGCACGCCGTCCAACCCGATTAGCGCGCAACTGGTCACTTTGGCGAGCACGGTACGCCCTCCCCTGAGGATGTTTGGATTGCCGGTACGCGGCGGCGAGTATAGCAGCGCACTCCGTGCCCGTATAGCGTTGTGCTTGTACAATGTTGCCTAGTGATACGAAAGGAACCGACGCAATGCTGCATCGCGCGCATCCTGAAGGAATGGTGGTCATCGGGCAGCCCGCACATGCCCGCTTGGTCGGCGGTGAGGCGCGGGCGTGGGGCAGGGCGCCTTTCCTTTTGCCGCCGTGCATGGACGAGACGCTGCTAGCGGCGGAGCAGCACGAACTCGGCATGATGCCGTGGGAGATCGCACTGGCGCTCAAC
>JALYXG010000144.1 GCA_030947205.1 Chloroflexota bacterium | reverse complement strand
TGAATTGCCTCCGCGCCACTCTGCTTCGCGGCATCGAGGACGGCGGGGATGTTGAGATAACTCTCCAATGCCGGGGCAGGCCCGATGCAGTACGCCTCGTCCGCCACCTGCACATGCAGCGCCGCCCGATCCGCCTCCGAATAAAGCGCGACCACGCCAATTCCCATCGCCCGCAGTGTCCGCGCGATCCGAACGGCGATTTCCCCCCGATTGGCGATAAGAACCTTCCGAAACATGACGAACTCCAGAGATAATGAACTACGGAGACACAGAGGGCACAGAGAAGACGCGGAGAATAAGGTGGGTAAAGGGCAAGCCGCATTTCTGTCACACACTATACAACCGGCAGCTGTCACTTTATCGTACTGTGCTCAGCGTGCGCGACTTCGTTCCCTTCGTGCCGCGCTGTGATGGAAAGAGAAAAGCCAAAACAGTGATCGGCGCTCAATCCCAATCAATTGCGGCATAACCCACAAGTACTCGGTGGGTCGCCAATCGAAAGTAGACAACGTGGCGGTAGCGGGCTTTCCCGCCTGCACATCTCTGACAAGGCGCACCTCGTCATGCCGTACCACGCGATGCTCGACGCCCTCGAGGAGGAGCGGCGCGGCCCGCTGATCCGCTCGCGCATCGCTCAGGTCCGGGGCGTCGCGATCACCTGAGTGAGCGATTCGCAGCCTCCGGGAACCATCCAGACGGCGTTCTCCCACCCCTCCGAACGGATCATCGTCGAACCGTCTGCACGAGCGGCGACGCGTGCCGCGTGAGGCAGTAGGATGCTATCAGCGTCGCCGTTGTGCGCACAATCGCCGATGAGCGCGTACGACGGAGCGCCCGCTGCCAGGCTGTCTGCTTCACGAGAGGAGTTCCCAATGGCTGAGATCACCGCACCGTCGCCACCGCGCCCAACGCCGCGTGGGATGCGCGTCATGAACCGCTTGCCGATGCTCCTGCTCAAGTCGCCCGCCCACGGCATCGTCAGTCGGAAATTGCTCCTCCTGACCTTCACGGGGCGCAAGAGCGGGAAACGGCACACGCTCCCCGTCGGATACGCGCGCGAAGGCGACACCGTGCTGATTGGCGCCGCCGGCCCCTGGTGGAAGAACCTCAGTGGCGGCGCGCGGGTGACCGTCCTGCTTCGGGGCCGCGAACGCACCGGTAGTGCGGAGGTCGTGACCAATCAAGCGGAGATGGCGCCACTCTACCGCACGCTCCTGGCGCAGAATCCGACGCACGGCCGCTTCGTCAGCATCCGGCGCGAGCCTGATGGCATGCCGAACGCGGATGACCTGGCGCGGGCGGTGGGGCGCGGTGTCGCCGTGGTCCGCATCCGCCTCGACTAACATCGCCGTGGGTGGTCGGTTTGTGATCGCGTCGTATGATCCCGGCGATGATCCACGCTCGCTACGGCTCAAAGGCTCGAATCCGGCCATCGGAGGCGCGGGAAATGCCTTCTCAAATCGCCTTGCGAGGTGCGGACGGCGGACCGCCCCGTTTCCCCCTGGTGATCGGCGCATACCGGGCAAACGTGGTGTATCGAGCGTGTGTGAGAGCCACCATGTTATAAGGGGGCGATCACGTTGGCCAGATTAAGCGCGGAGGGGCGCGACCATGTATGCAGTTCTGGGAGCCACCGGGAGAGTGGGCGGGGCGGCGGTACGCGAGCTGCGGCGTCGCGGCCTGGACGTGCGGGCGGTCGTGCGGGACAGCGCGACGGCAAAGGAGTTGGCGGCTGCGGGGTGTGAGATCGCGATGGCCGACCTGCATGATGGGGCGGCGGTACGGGCGGCGCTCGCGGGCGCCAGCGGCGTGCATGTCATCCTGCCGATGAACGGCACGGCGCCCGACGGCCTCGCGGACGCGGAGAGCATGATCGCCGCCATCGGCGATGCCATCGCGCACGCGCGACTGCAGCAGGTCGTCGCCATTTCCGACTACGGCGCGCACAACGCGACGGGGATCGGCCTGACGATGATCTGGCGCCGCCTCGAGCAGCGGTTGCGCACCATTCCCGTCGCGACGACCGTGCTGCGGTCCGCCGAACACATGCAGAGCTGGAGCGGCGCGCTGCGGATCGCGATCGGGGGCGGGGTTGTCCCCCTTCTCCATCAACCGCTCACGAAGACGCTCCCCACCGTCTCGGCGCCCGACGTGGGCATGATCGCGGCGGAAATCCTCGCCGCTCCGCCGGGGGAACCCGGCGTGATACGCGTGGTGCATGTCGAGGGGCCGCGCCGCTACACCGTCGCCGAAGTGGTGGAGACGATCGCGGCCCGCGTGGGGCATCCGGTCGAGGCGCGCGAACTGCCGTCCGAAGACTGGATCCCCTCCTTGATTGCCCGTGGCCTGAGCGAGAGTTACGCCCGATTGGTCGCGGAGATGATGGGTGCGAACAACGCGGGGCGGATGGACGTGGAACCGGGCGCGGGGGAGATCCGCCGGGGGACGACGACGCTCACCCAGGCGTTCGCCGACATGCTCGGGCGGGAACGGGCGGGCGGCTGAGGGCGCTGGTGCGCGGCCATGTTCCAACCGGTAGACAATCTACACCGCCCCCCAACCTTGGCATCGAGACGGATGACCACCGGCTGCTCCGGGGCTGTCGGGGCGACCGTGTGCGTCGAAAACGGCGGAAAGTCCGGCGCCTCGCCGATGACCTCGGCGGAAAGGAGTACATATGATGGCTGAACAACCGATGGAGAGCACGTTACGCACCGCGCTGTCGCGGCAGTTCGGCGCGGCCATCGCTATGCTCGACAATGCCTTGGTGGCCTGCCCCACCTCGCTGTGGCGAGCGCGCCTCTGGAGCGCACCCGCCGACCGCCCCCTCCCGCCGTGGCTCCCATCGGAGTTCTCGGCGTTCTGGTATCTCGCGTATCACACGCTCTTCTGGCTCGACTTGTACCTCTCGGGCGCCCGGGAGGAGGACTTCGCGCCCCCCGCCCCCTTCATCTGGACCGAGTGCGACCCCGCCGTGTCGCCCGAGCGGCCCTATACGAAGGAGGAGTTGCGCGCCTATCTGGCGGCGCTGCGGCGTACATGCCACACCATGCTCTCCGCGCTGACAGACGAGCGTGCGCACCAGGCCATCTCTTACTATGCGTGGACGCGGGGAGAGGCCGTCAGCTTCCTGGAGGTACAGATGCACAACATGCGCCACGTCCAGGAACATGCGGCCCAACTGAGTCTCTTTCTCGGACAGCACGGCATCCCGGACGCGGCGCTCGACTGGGTCGCGCGAGCGAAGGGCGCCCCGGACAGCGACTGAGCGCGTGCGGAGTGGCAAACCCGACGGGCAGCCCCAACATGCCCAAACGCGCATCCTCACATCGCATCTCAGCGCGATGACCCATATGCGTCAAGTATCATATGACGCGGGCTGCTGGGCTTTACTCGGAAGCCGTCGGAACCCGGTTGAACAACCGACCGGCGAGGTCGACCCCCACGACCGCGCCGCTCTCGTCGCGGGTGAAAAAGCCGCGGTGCCCCTGCAAACCGCCGCTGGTGACGATGTACTCGTCCGCGCCGCCGGGCAGCAGGCCGATCTCGGCTGGCGCGAGGTCTGCGGGCAGTGCGGTTTCCGACGCTGCACGGAACTCCGGTTTGAGCCGGACGTCGAGCCTGAGTCCTGCCCGATCGGTGCCGATCGTGAATGTCATGGCGTCGTTCTCGTAGCTCCCAACGACCTCCCGCGCCCGCGCCGCGTCATAGGGGAGCGGCTCCGGGTCCTGGTCGGTCACCCCTAAGTAGGTCTGTAGCGCCCAACGGACGACGGCTTGGTTGAAGGGGATGCCGTTTGGGCCGGCGTTGGACAGCGTGACAACGGCGAAGCTCCGTTCCGGCACCATGAGCAGCTCAGCGAACTGGCCGGTCCCCGATCCACCGTGCCCGACGGTACGTACGCCGTCCACGTCGCGCAGGAACCAGCAGATGCCGAAAGCGTCGCCGAGCGAACTGCCTCGCAACGCGACCGTCGGCTCCTTCATCCGCTGCAGGACCTCGGCGGGCAGAATACGGACGCCGTTTTCCGCGCGGCCGTCACCGAGATGGAACCGGGCCCACCGAAGCTGGTCCGCCACCGAGGACGCGAGGCCCGCGCCCGGATTGTCAGCGCGCCAATGCTTCCACGGCCGCGCGATGGACAGCTCTCCGTCCTCGCCGAGGTCGTGTCCCACGGCGAACCGCCGGGTCATGATCTCATCGCGCGCGAAGAAACTGTGCGACAGCCCCAGCGGCTCGAAGAGGAGCGAGGCAATGGCCCGCTCGTACGTCAGACCCGTGACCTTCTCCAGGATTCGCCCGGCCAGATTGTACCCCGCCTGACTGTAGGAAGCCCGGGTGCCAGGTGGCGCAACCTGCTTCAATTCGGGCAGCTTCGCCACCTCGCGGGCCAGGGCGTCGTCCCCCTCACCGGTGTCGGCAATGATTCGCCAGTCCAGCCCTGCGGTATGGTTCAGCAGGTGCAACACGGTGACCACCGCTGCGGCCCGCTCGTCTACGAGCACAAGTTCGGGAACATACCGACGCACTGGCGCGTCCAGCGCGACCCGGCCTTCCGCGACCAGGCGCATCAGCGCGGTCGCCGTATAGGTCTTCGTGACCGAGCCCAGCACGTATAGCGTCTCCGGGTCGACGGGCAGCGGGTTGTCGACGCTCGTCACGCCGTGGCACGCGTAGATTTCCTGACCGTCCGCCCACACCCCGACGGCAACGCCGGGAATCGCGAGCTCGTTCGCCTGCATGGTGATGAAGTCGTGAAGCTGGTTGTCCTTCATGTCTCTCGGCCTCCCTTGATGGGTGATTGATCGCGCCACTCGCCATCGCCTTCCTCTTCTCCCCCGCAGCGTGCTATACTGGGTTTCACTCGGCGGCTAAGCGGATCAGAAGAAACTAACTTCGTCACGAAGTTAACATGGAGGTGAAAGGGTGTCAAGGGGTGCGCCGCAAACACGCGAGGAATTGCTAGGCGAGCTCGTCCGGGAACTCCGGCAGTTTACCGGGCTCGGCGCGTCCTTCTTTCGGGCGGCGGCGGGCCGGGTCGGACTGACCGCTGCAGACGTGCAGGTCATCGACATCCTGGACGCCGGGGGGCCGACGACCGCCGGGCGGCTCGCCGCGTTCACGGGGCTGACCACCGGGGCCATCACGCAGATGCTCGACCGGTTGGAAGCGGCGGGGCTCGTGCATCGGGAACGGGACCCCGCCGACGGTCGCCGGGTTGTCGTCCGGCTCGCCGGGGGCGAGGTCGCGGCGCGGGAGATCGGACCGATCGTCGCTTCCCTCGGCGGGGGGTGGGACGCGGTGGCGTCGCGCTACGACGACGCGCAACTCGCCTTGCTGGTGGAGTTCGTCGTGCACGCGAACGCGGCGACCGGGGAGGAGATCGCTCGTCTGCGGGAGGCGCCAGACGGCGGGGGTGGAGAGTTCTCGGCCCCCCGGGAAGGTGTGGCAAGTGGTCGGCTCGTCTTCGCCTCTGGAGCCTCCCGGCTCACGCTACGCGCGGACGCCGACATGGCCGTGCTCTACCGGGCCCGCTTCCAGGGGGCGGTACCGAAGGTGCAGGCGGAGGGGGGGACCGTCACCATCCGCTATCCGCGTCGGCTGCGACTCCTCGACCGGCGCGAACAAACGGCGGAGATCGCGCTCACCACTGCGGTCCCCTGGGAGATCGAGATTCGGGGCGGGGCTTCGGAGGTCGTCGCGGTGCTGGGCGACCTCGACCTCGCCGGGCTGGCGATCCGTGGGGGGGCGAGCACGCTCCGAGTGGAGCTCCCCGAACCCGCTGGCACAGTTCCCGTCCGGATCGCCGGGGGGGCATCGGAGGTCGTCGTCCGGCGTCCTGCGGGCGTCGCCGCTCGCGTCCATCTCACGGGCTGGGCCTCTCACCTCGTCTTCGACGACCAGTCCTACGACGCCATGGGTCGCGACGTGCGGCTGCAAAGCCCGGGGTACGACGCCGCCCCCCGGCGCTATGACATCGAAGTCTCTGGTAGCGCCAGCGCGGTCACCCTGGCGGTCGGTTGACAACAAAACTCAGCGCTGCGCAGGAGCGCATACCCTCACGCGTTTCGTCCGTCCCTGCGGCGAGGAGGGCGATGCAGGCCACCGATGACGCGGGCTGGCCCCTCAATACGCTCCCAGTTGCCGTCCGCCGCGCGGTGCGATACAACCTGATCGCGCGTTCTCGCGCAGCGATTGAGACGAGGGGGCAGCGATGGCGAAGCGTGCCGCAGTCATCACGTTGGCGATGATCCCCCTCGATCCATCCTCCAACATGCCACTCTACCGACAACTCTACTCCGGTGTGCGGCGCGCGATCCTCGCCGGGAAAATCGCCGCAGGCGCGCGGCTACCCTCGACGCGGGCGCTCGCGATGGATCTCTCCCTCTCGCGCACGACGGTCATGAACGCGTTTGAGCAGTTGCTCGCGGAGGGCTACGTGGAAGGCAGGCAGGGCGCGGGAACCTTCGTCGTGCAGACGATGCCCGCGCCGGACGGCGATCCAATCGCGCCGGATACGGCTGCGGCCGCTGCGGTGGAGGCCTCCCCGCGGACGCTCTCCCGTCGCGGCGCCGTCCTCGCGGCGACGCCGATGATGCCGCTGCCGCGCGTCGCGCCCGACCAACAAGGGATCATCGCCTTTCGCAACCGGCCCGCGCTCGACGCCTTCCCGCGCGACCTCTGGGCGCGACTGCTCGCGCGCAACAGCCGACGCGCGTCCGACGCGCTCCTCAATTACAAGTCGCCGCTCGGCCACCAACCGCTGCGCGAGGCGATCGCGACCTATCTCGGCGCAGCGCGCGGCGTCAATTGCGACGCAACACAGGTGCTGATCGTCGCCGGATCGCAGCAGGCGCTCGACCTGTCTGCTCGGCTGCTTCTTGATCCCGGGGACGCCGCATGGATCGAGGATCCCGGCTACTTGGGGGCGCGGGGCGCGCTCGTCGCGGCGGGCGCACGCCTTATCCCCGTGCCGGTGGACCGGGAGGGCTTGGATGTCGCCGCAGGGATCGCGCGAAGCCCGGACGCGCGCCTTGCCTTCGTCACGCCATCGCACCAGTCCTCGCTCGGCGTCACGCTCAGCCTCCCGCGCCGCCTCGCGCTCCTCGAGTGGGCGGCGCGCGCGGGTGCGTGGATCATCGAGGATGACTACGACAGCGAGTATCGCTACCGCGGTCGCCCGCTCGCCGCGCTGCAAGGGCTGGACCGCTACCATCGCGTTCTCTACGTCGGCACCTTCAGCAAGGTACTCTTTCCCAGTTTGCGCATCGGCTACATGGTCGTCCCGGCCGATCTCGTGGATGCCTTTGCCACGGCGCGCCTTTACATGGATCAGCACTCGCCATCGATCGAGCAGGCGGCGCTGGCGGATTTCATCGCGGAGGGACATTTCGCCCATCACATCCGGCGGATGCGCGCGCTCTACGCGGAGCGACAGGCCGACGTCGTCGCGGCGGCGCAGCGGGAATTGGGGGGGCTCCTGGATGTCGCCCCGGCGGATGCGGGGATGCACCTCGTCGGTTGGCTCCCCGAGGGGATTGACGATCGTGTCGCCTCGCACGCTGCGGCGGCATTCGGCGTCGAGATCCTGCCGTTGTCGCTCTCCAGTATCGAGGTAATGCGCCGTGGCGCACTGATCCTCGCGTACACATCGCTGAATGCGGCGCAGATCGCCGATGGCATCGAGCGTCTCGCGCGCGCCCTCCGCACCGTTCATCCCGCGCGTTGAGCGGAAATCCGCCCGCCTGCCGTCCGGCGAGGGGTTTCCGGAACAAGTGGCATTACGTCGGCTTCAAAAGTGGCTCTTGTCGAGATGCCATTCGTTGCCCATAGTGACAAGCCAATGACCATAGACACGGCCATGGCCGCCGGTATCGC
>JALYXG010000118.1 GCA_030947205.1 Chloroflexota bacterium | reverse complement strand
GTCCTGCCCGGCACGATCCTCACCGACCGCGTGCGCCAGACGAGCCGCACGCAAGCGGAGCGTGAAGGGATCAGCATAGACGACGTGCTGGAACGCGGCGGCAAGTCGGTGCCGATGGGCCGCATCGGCCAGCCGGACGACCTCGGCAGCCTCGTCGTCTACCTTGCCTCCGAGCGCGCCCAGTGGCTCACGGGCACGAGCACGCAGATTGACGGCGGGGCATATAAGGGGTTGATGTAGGGGAAGTTCGAGGTTCGACGTTCGGAGTTCGAAGTAGACCAATCCCGTTCTTCGAACTCCGAACATATCCCTGTTTGACAGTTCTCGTCGCCCATCCTATCCTTACAGGCCGCGCGAGATGGCGCGGCGCTGATGGGCAGGAGGAACGGCTTGGCGACGGAAACGGTGGATGTGACGACGTTGGAATTTACCCCGGAGATGGCGACCGCGTGCCGCCGCGCCGGGCGGAATATGCCGTGCCCGAACGGGAGTGGGCGGAAGGTGAAATTCTGTCCCTGCCCGATTCTTCACCCACAGGAAGCGGCCACTGTCCCGTGGGAGATCGAGAAGACCGTGAGTGAGGACATGGCGGTCTTTTTGCTCGCGCCCCGCTTCAACGATGTTCTCCCCGGCGCGTGGGAGCGGTTCACCGAGGGCGACTCCTGGCCCGGCTCGATGCAGGCGCTCTTCACATCCAAGGACCAACTGACCGTTTCGCGTTTCGTGGACTGGTTTTTGCGCGCCTACACGATGGAACGGTACCACGACCGTACCCCGGCGACACTCTTCGCGCAGGATCGCGCGGACCGCATCGGCCCGGCCGGTCGTCGCGCCGCCGCCGCCTATGCCGAGAGCATCCCCGCCCTCCTCGACGTTACCGAATACGTCGCCGGAGAACGCCTCGTCGCGCGGGACGTGCTGACTGGGGAGACGCATAACGTCTTCCTGTCGCCGGAGCTGGAATTCAAGGACGAGTTTGGGCCGGGCTGGGCGATCTGGACATTCATCTATACGCTGGACGGCATGGCGCGCGTCTCGGCGGCGGGCGTCGCGCTGCCACCGGCGGGCGCGGAGCAGTTGACGGCGGCGGTGCATGAGGCATTGGGCGAGAAGCCGGACCTCGCCGCGCGCCGTGCGGCGTTCCCGGCGTTGATCCGCCGTGGCGCGGCGATTGAGAAAACTCTCGAAGAAGCAGAAAAGCCGCAGTGGGTGCATGCCGTCTATACCGTCGAGGACGCGGACGACGCGATCGCGCTCCTGACGGCGGACAACGATTTCACCGCCTATGAGGGCAAGGAAGTGCTGCCGCGCGCCGTCAGCCCTTTCTCGTGGCCGCTGCCGGAAGGCGAGAGCGGGGAACGGTTCGTCGCGGTCGGATCGGGGCGCGTCGTCCTCGCGGCATCGTCCCACGATCTGCTCGCCACGAGCCGCCCCGTGCTCGAACCCAAACTCGGGCAACGCGTCGCGTTCGTCACCGAGACGGACGAGCCGACGGTGCTCCTGCTGCGCCGCTCATGGCGGCCGAAGGAGAGTGATCAGCCCGCGAACAGCGAGGCGACCGTCGCGGAAAGTGCGGGCGAGACGGTAGAACCGAGTACGACGCAATGAGCGATGAGTCAGTAGCGTAGGCTGCAGCCTGCGTTCCCAGTAGTCCCTGACCCGGTAGCGCGGGCTTTCCAGCCTGCGTCCCCGGCTCTCGCAGGCTGATGAAGCTTACCAACTTAACCAGGTAATCGGGTGGGGCAGGTTTTCAACCTGCCAGGCTCACAGGTTGCAAACCTGTGCCACCAAATCGTTACCGGATTAAGTTGGTAAGCTTCATAAGCCTACGCTACTGACTCACATTACTTCTTGTTCGGGAGCATGCGCGTCAGTTTCGTGCCGCAGACGGGGCAGGCGCCCTGGGCGGCGCGACGCTAGCGTACCCCGTCTTGCAAGTGATGTGCCCGCGACTATCGGCGCGTACCGATGTGCAGGATGTCGGCGATGTTCGCGCCGCCATCCTGCACCGGCTCGATTGCACCGCCCCGCGAACTGAGCAGGCAGGTGACGCCCGGCCCGTGGCCCGCGATGTTGCTGTCCGCGTGTACGATGATGCCGATGGTGACGCTGCCGGTGC
>JALYXG010000105.1 GCA_030947205.1 Chloroflexota bacterium | reverse complement strand
AGCGGCTGATCCCACTGCCGCCGCAGTCCATCAACAAGATCGTCGAGCGCATCGCCGCGACCGCTGAGATCGCCAAAAAAGTGACGCCGCAATCGCTCCGCGATACCTGGGCGGTCGAGCGCGCGCGTGAAGGCAACGATGCCGCCAAACTGATCGGCCTCCTCGGCCTCGCGGAGGACTCGCGCAACAAGATGAGCGTCGAGCGCTACATCAAACTCGCCTCACCCGCCCTCTCGTGACGACGGAGAAAGGCCTGAGGACTGAGGCCTGCGAATGCTCACTCCCGCTTCCTCCTGCGGAAGAGGGTCGAGGGTATTCGCGGGTGTTGTGAACGCCGTCGGGATACGCTCGGTGAGCCGAGATACTCCCTTGCATGTTGGTCGGAATCCCCGCCATCTCGCGATGAGGTCGTACGATGTGGGGACTTCACAACACATTCCCGGACAATTCGGGCTGTTTCGACTATGGATACAGCATGATGCTTGGAATGCGCTCGAAATGACTCAGATTGCGCGTCATGAGTATCAGGCTATGATGCAACGCTGTGGCGGCAATCAGCATGTCCATATCCTGGATGAGTTGCCCGCGACTCCGGAGATGACGCCGGACTGACGCAAACTGGCGCATGATCGAGCGGTTCAATGGCAGCACATCGGCAAGGCGTAGAAACGTGCGAAAGACCGCCTCGGCTTCCTTTGGGTCGTAACTCCCGTCTATCCCGTCGTAGATTTCGCCGTAGGTGATGATACTGATGCCAATGTCGCTTCTGGGGATTGCGCTAACCTGTTGGACTGCGAGAGGTATGCCTTTGAGGTAATCGGCAACGACATCGCTGTCAATCAGGTATTTCACAGATCAATCGGCGGACGGCTCGAATGGGCGCGGCTCTCCGCAAGGTCTTGCTTGAGTTTTTCGGTATCCACTAAATCTTTCCAGCCACCGGCTGCGGAGAGGAACGCGTCAATATCTGCCTGAGATTTCCGCCGACCATGCGACCGCTTCACAGCACCCTTGGGCATGCCGACAATAAGCGTAACAACAGCAACATCTTCGTTGCCGTTCGTGAGGACAGCAGGCGCATTACGCCGACGCATCTCTTCGACGACACGCAAGAGATCAGGGTTGTTGGAGATGTCGATCGTTTCGCTCTCTGTTACCATCGTGCGCTCCCCGCTACGGAGGCAGATTATACGACACTCCACAAAGGAGGGCGATTAATAGACTACGAAGACTTCTCCGAAACCGGCTCGCACCAGCGCGCTTCCTCGTCCGGTAGCATTAGCCAGGGCTGAACACGGCGGACGAATTCATCGGTGCATTCGTCGTGCGGGACGGCGCCGCAGCGGTCGAGGATTTCGAGGCGCGCACGGGGGTTAGTATGACGAAAGGTGTGCGCATACTTGATTGGGGCAATCATTGCATTCGCCCCCCAGACGACCATGACGGGCTGCGTGAGGTTCGCGAAGGCGTGCCGCACCGACCAATTGAGTTGCTGGCCGACGAACGCGGCGGGGGCGTAGCGCGCGTTTTTCTGGTGCCCCGCCGCGTGGTAGTACGCGATCATCTCGTCGGTGACGGCGGACGGGTCGTAGTAACTCTGCTTTTCGAGGTAATAGCGCAGGCTCGGCTTCGAGACCAGCCCGTTGAAAAGCGCCTCGCCGAGCACCGGCGATGAAAAAAGCGCGGTTGCCGCTGTTTTCGCCTTGCTGGGCGTGCGATCCGCCAGTTGCTCAAGCCCGGTCGGTAGGGAAAGGACGAGGCGGCGAAACAGCCCCGGATGGTCGAATGCCAACTGGATAACATACGCGGCGGTCAGGCTGCTCGCGACGACGATGCATGACCGACCGATTACATCCTGAACGAAATCGCGGATCATCTGCATGTAGACTGCGGGTGTGTACTCGATCGCTGGCCGGTCCGACAGACCAAAGCCGATCAGATCCGGGCAATACACGCGGTACTGCTCCGCGAACGGCGCGAAGACGCGGCGCATCTCGTAGCCGCACGCGGTCGCGTAGATGCCGTGCAGAAGCAGGAGCGGCGTGCCCGATCCGCGCACGGCGTAGCTGATCTCGCCATCGCGCCACGAATATCGCTTCGTGTCGCCGGGTA
>JALYXG010000072.1 GCA_030947205.1 Chloroflexota bacterium | reverse complement strand
CCGTCTCCACGCGATTAGGAGAGCACCGCCCGCAACCAGTCCCGCACGACAGGCGCGACATCGTAGTGCGCCCAGATGCCGCGCCGCTCCACGACGACAAGGCCCGCTGCGCGCAGCACCTTGAGGTGATGGGAGACAGTCGCTTGCCCGACACCGACCGCAGGGAGGAGATTGCAGACACACACAGGTGCGTCGGCGTGCAGGAGCGTGAGCAGGAGCGTGAGCCGGGTCTCGTCCGCTAGCGCCTTGAAGCGCGCCACGTCATCCGGGCGAGGATACACGACCGGCACCGGCGGCGCGCACGAAGGATCAGGGATCACCGGGAGGCGGATCGGTTCGGCGTGTGTCTGGGTATCCATCATTCGGCCTCCGTTCGCGGTCGGTGTGCCGCGTTGAATGGCAGGATGCGCGCTTCCAACCCCCGCAGGACGGCGCGGAAAGCGTCCAGTTTTTCCGCATCGGTTCCCTCGACCGCCGAAGGGTCCGGGAATGACCAGTGGAGCCGCTCGGCGGCGCCGGGGAAGACGGGACAGGTGTCGCGGGCGCGGTCGCAGACGGTGATCGCGACATCGAAGCGCCGATTGGCGAAGTCGCGCAGATGCTTGGAGGCGAGGCCGTCGCTCGCAATGCCGCGCTCCGCCAAAACGGCGAGCGCCATTGGGTGGACGCGTGTCACTTCAGTGCCCGCACTGTAGGCAGCGACGTCGCCCTTGCCGAAGTGCCGCAAAAGCGCCTCCGCGATCTGCGACCGGGTGCTGTTGTGCGTGCAAAGAAACAGGACGCGGAGCGGTTCGGTCATGGGGTATCTCCCTTCGCACTGCTGACCAGGCGGTACATCCACGCGCCCGCGATTGCGCCGAGCGCTGGCCCGACAATGTAGAGCCAGAGCGATGCACCCGTGCCGCCGACAAGCGCGGGCGCGAGTGAGCGGGCAGGATTCATGCTCGCGCCGCTGATCGGCCCCGCGAACAAGGCTTCCAGCCCGACCGTGCCGCCGATGGCGAGGGCGGCGGTCTGCGTGACGGCGCGCGTGTCGGTGGCGACCGCTGTGATGACGAACATCAGAAAAAAGGTTAGTACCGCTTCGAGGAGGAGCGATTGGCCGTCCGACCCGCGCGGCAATGTCGCGCCAAGATGGGCGACATTGCCGAACATTCCCCGTAGCAGCACACTGGCGAGCAGCGCGCCACCAACCTGCGCCAGCAGATACGGCGCGACGCGCGACCACGGGAAATGGCGGGCGAAGGCGAAGGCGAGCGTCACGGCAGGATTGAAGTGTGCGCCGGAAATGTGTCCGACCGCGCTGATCATCACGAAAATGACTAACCCGAAAGTGAGGCCGATGCCAACGTGCGTCACCGCACCGCCAGTCGTCGTGTCAATGATCACCGCACCCGTTCCCGCGAAGACGAGCGCGAATGTGCCGATGCCTTCCGCGAGCGCGGCCTGCACGACACCCCGGAGGTGGCGACGCTCGTGGCGGGCAGGGCGGCATTGTGTTGTTGCGGCCACGAGCGCTCACTTTCATATTGATGAAGATCACTTCGATCATTATCAATATAGAGTGTCAATGGCAACGCGTCAATGACCGGAATTGGGATCGGGATCGGGATCGGAGGATGAGCAGTCGGTTCGGTTCCGGTTCCGGTTATTCCCACATCACGACGAGTTCATCGAGTAGGATGCGAGGACGGCGCTTCGGGTCTTTCGCGGCGTAGCCGAGCGGTAGGAGGGCGTGCGGGACGAGCGCGGGCGGCAGGGCGAGGGCATCTCGGACGGTGTCGGGACAGAAGAGCGGCGCGCACATCCAGCCGCCATCGAGGCCGAGGCGGTACGCGGTGAGCAGAAGGGTCTGGGCCGCGGCGCCGAGACTTTGAATGGCCATCGTCGTTTCTGCCGCTTGCCGGTCAAGGTCGGGGTAATGGTCGAGGTCCGCCGTGTAGAGGCAGAGGAGGATCAGCACGGGCGCGTCGCGGATGCGCGCGTGGGAGTTCGCCAGACGCTGCGCGACGACCGCCGGTGGCTCATTGTCCATCGCCAACGTCGCCTGCCAGGTATCGCCCATCGCGTCGGCGA
>JALYXG010000070.1 GCA_030947205.1 Chloroflexota bacterium | reverse complement strand
ATTTCAACAACTTCAGTGATATTTCGTATGCTTTGGATAAGCAACTGGCGATTCATGAGGGAATCCAGACGCCGATTTTCCAGGTGGGCAACGAGATTGACCAGGAGAAATTCGGGGGAGCGGCCATTTCGCCCGAACGGTTCAACCGCGAGGTGCTCCTCCCCGTCGTGGAAGCGACGCGGGATCGTGGAGGGAAGATTCTGATTCCGCCGATGGCGCCCGGATCGCCGATTGAGGACGCGTATCTGGACCGCTTGCTCAAGGATATCAAGGCGACCCTCCCACCGGACGTGATCCGGGAATCGCTCGGATTGAGTGTCCACAACTACGTCTATCCGGGGCAGGATCCGCTTGAACGCGTGCGGAGGATCTACCGGCAAACGACGAATATCCTCGGGCGACTCCCGATCTACATCACCGAAGCGGGGTTGAATCAGGACGGGATGCGCTCGTATTCCGATGCGGTCATCCGGGATGAAACGCTGCGGTACGTGCAGATGCCGCTGGGCGACCTGCCGATCGAGGTCAACAACTGGTGGCTGATCGGCAATCGGGTATTCCGCGGCCCGCCGTTGCCGGAGCACGTAACGGTGTTCGAGGACTTCGAGCGGTATGCATGGCGAAAAGACGCCGACAAAATCACGCCCGTTTATGATGCGGTATCACGGCTCGCGCAGCGCATCAAAAAGGAAAGATCGGCGACGGTTGAGATGTTTTAGGGGCCGGGGATGAGGTTGATCCCAGCGCGCATGCGCTCCGATCACCCCGGACTTACCATCCCACGGGGCATTGAGTGCGTGCTACACTGCCGTTGTTCAAAAAGGGTGAGAGAGCCTTTGCCACAAGCAGGAAAGGAGCGCACCGTGCCGCGAGTCAATCGCTGCGTCGAACTCTTCGAGCAGGATCAGCCGGTCTACTACGCGCCGCCGAGCGAGCGGAGCCACGCGGGCGGTGTCGAGGACGCGCGGACGTGGGCGGACTATATCGTCTACGACGTCGAGCACCATCCGTTCGACATGAACGCACTGCGCGCTTACATGGCCGGGCTGATCGCCGGTGGCCCGACCCGCAGCGGCCACCGCACCCCCGGCGTGCTCGTCACTTTGCCCTTCGATGGCACCAGCCCGGACGCCGTACGCGCCAACTCGTGGGTCATCAAGCAGGTGCTCGCGTGTGGTGTCCACGGCCTGCTGCTCGTCCACGCCGAGTCGCCCGAGGCGGTGAAGGCATTCGTCGAGTGCTCGCGGTATCCGTTCAACACCATCGGCGTCGGACAGGGGTTGGATGACGGGCGGCGTGGCGGTGGGGGACAGGCCGATGCCGCCGCAGTCTGGGGGATCCCGATGCGCGATTACCTCGACCGTGCCGATCCATGGCCACTCAATCCGCGCGGTGAGTTGCTGCTTGGCCTGAAGATCGAGAACAAGCGTGCCTTGTCGAATTGCGAACTCAGCCTGCGCGTGCCCGGTATCTCGTTCGCCGAGTGGGGGCCGGGCGATATGGGCATGTCTCTCGGCTTCCCCGACAACCATGACGAGCCATACCCGCCCGCGATGGAGGATGCCCGCAGCCGCGTCCTCGCCGCCTGCAAGGCGAACGATGTCCGCTTCCTCAGTTCGGTCTATTCGCACAATGTGGCGATGCGGATTGACGAGGGCGTGCGCGTTTGCGCCGGTCGGAATGGCGAGGAGGCCGCGAAAATCGGTCGGGAACACACCAAGCGCACGATGCCGGTGTAGTGGAGGCGGCTCGACGGTAACTCGGATGCGCATGCCCTTACATTACAACCATTGCTAATCTGGTCGGCCAAGGCACTATACTGTGCGTGAGTGGGACAACGACACTTAAGGGGGGAAGACGATGCGCGATGGGCAAGGAATATCACCTCAGTTGGAAAAGAGTCATCGGTTGTCGCGGCGTCGCTTTCTCGCGGCGCTGGCGGCGAGTGCAGGCGCGGTAGCGCTCGCCGCGTGCGGCGGAAGCACGACAGCGACGGACACGCCAAAGCCTGCCGTGCCCGCGACCGCCGCTGCCGCAAATGTAACTGCGCCCGCGAGTGCCGCTGCGAATCCGACCTCGGCTGCTGCGTCGGCTCCCGCCACGACCGGCGGCGCCACCGCTCCGGCGTCCTCGTCGGCGGTCGCAGTGGCGCCGCCGGGCAAGGGGAAGGTTCTGCGGCTGTCTCGCAATGCGGAGCCGGGCTTCCCGTTCATCGGCTGGTCCTCCGAGGACAACGCCAGCGAGTTCACGATGATCAACATCTACGATGGCCTCGTGCGCCCGACGAAAGACGGGCAGGGTGTCGAACCGGCCCTCGCCACCAAGTGGGAGACGAGCGCGGACGGCAAGACGTGGACGTTCACGCTGCGGGACGCGAAGTTCTCGGACGGCAAGGCGCTCGTCGCGGCGGATGTCAAGGCGTCCCTCGATATGTGCCGGATGGGGCCGAAGTCGCAATGGAAGGATACCTACAAGGCGATTACCGATGTGCAGGCCATGGACGACAAGACGGTGAAGATCGTTCTGTCGCAGCCGCACCCGCCGCTACTGGCGGAACTGGCGATGTGGACGGCGCAAATAATGCCCGCCGACATGGCGCTGGCGATTGACCAGCCGGGCTACGACACGTACAAGACGCGCGGCACGGGCGCGTATTTCTGCGAGGGCTGGAAAAAGGGCGATGTGATGGTCCTCAAGAAGAACCCGTTCTACTGGAAGACCAGCAACGGCCCCGACGAGGTGCGCATCGAATACATCCCGGACGACAACACGCGCATCCTGAAGTTGCAGGGCGGCGAGACCGACGTGATTGACTTCGTGCCCCTCAGCCAGATTCAGAGCCTCAATCAGGGGAACACCAAGGCGCAGGCATTCACGATCCAGACCTACTTCACCCTACCAATGAACCTGACGATCAAGCCGCTCGATGACAAGAATGTCCGACAGGCGCTCAACTACGCGCTCGACAAGGAGGCGATCCTCAAGGCGGTCTTCTTCGGCCAGGCGAAGTTTCAGAACTCGCCGATCCCGCCCGGCACGTATTGGGACAAGAACCTCAAGGGCTATCCGTTCGACCTCGACAAGGCGAAGCAACTGATGGCGGCATCGTCCGTCCCGAAGGGCTTCACCTTCGAGCAGACCATCGCCGCCGGCAACAATGTCGCCCAAGCAGTCGCGACGATCGCTAAGGATCAGTGGGCGAAGATCGGCGTCACCGTCAATATCTCGCAGATCGAGGCGAGTTCTCTGAGCGCCAAGCGCAAGGAGGGATCGTTGATGGCCTGGACGGGCGGCTGGACGAATGACATGAGCGACCCGACCGAAATTGCCAATCGCATCCTGCGCGGCGGCACGAGCACGCTCGGCGCGTACACGCGCTACAACAACCCGGCGCTGAACACACTGATTGACAGTGCCGATCTGGAACAGGACCCGAAGAAGCGCGAGATGCTCTACAGCCAGGTGCAGCAAACCTATCTCGACGACGCCCCGCAAGTCTTCATCGCCTATCCGCCCGCCACCGCCGCCTGGCAGACATATGTCTCCGGCTTCAACCTCGATACCCTCTCCTTCTACCGCTTCGAGGATGTGCGGGTGAATAAGTGATCTGAAACGCTTCCGCGATGGCGTGGCACTGGTGCAGGGGGGGGTCGCGAACCGCCCCTACGAGACAACGTTGTAGCCAGACAACAATGGAGGAAGGGCGGCATGGTGAGTGAAGACCGGCGACCGGCGCTCGGTGTCCTCGTGTCGCTGCGGCCATCCGGGCTGGGCGAAGAGGTAGACGCGGTGGTGCGGCTGTTCGCTGAGCGGGCGGCACACGCAGTAGAAGTGGCCGGTGGCGTGCCGACGCTGATTGATGTCGGCGCCGAAACGCGGCCCGACCCAGAGGAGTTGCCCCGCCGATTCGCGGGCCTGCTCATCATGGGCG
>JALYXG010000069.1 GCA_030947205.1 Chloroflexota bacterium | reverse complement strand
GAAACGGCCGCTGGAGGTCGTCTCCTTCTGTCAGGAGGAATCGAGCCGCTTCCCGCGCGCGAACTTCTGGGCCTCCCGCGCCGTCGTTGGCCGCATCGAACCGGACGAAGCGGAGACGATGCGCAGTTACGCCGATGAGACGATGGCGGACGTGATGCGCGCGGCCAGTCTCGATCCTCACCGCATCTCCGACGCGGCGCGCGAGGACATCGCAACCTTCATCGAACTGCACATCGAACAAGGGCCTTTGCTGGAAGAAGCGGGGTTGCCCGTCGCGGTCGTCAACGCGATTACCGGGCTGCGCGGCTACACCGTTGCGGTCCATGGCCGGGCCGATCACGCGGGCGCATTCCCGATGGACCTCCGGCGCGACCCGATGGCCGCCGCCGCCGATATCATCCTCGGCGTGCGCGAGAACGCGCTGGTGATGGGGCGCCCGGCGGTGACGACAGTCGGGCGGATCGCCGCCGAGCCGAACTTCCCCGCCATCGTGCCGGAGCGCGTCGTCTTCAGCGTGGATGCGCGGCATCCCGATCCAACGAAACGCGCGGAACTCTACGAGCGGCACGAGCAACTTTTTCGCGACGTGGCGGCGAGAAATCGGGTGGAGGTGAACTGGGAGATGCGCAGCGACACGCCGCCCTGCATCTGCGACCCCGACACCGTGCGACTGCTCGAAACGTCGGCGCGGGAGCAGGGCATCCCGACGATGACGATGCAAAGCGGCGCGGGGCATGATACCCAGATCATGGCGGCGCGCAGCAAGGTGGCGATGCTTTTCGTCCGCAGCAAGGATGGCCGTAGCCACACGCCGGAGGAATTCACGACCATCGAGGACGCAGTCGCCGGTATCGAGGTATTGGCGGGCGCGCTCCACACACTCGCGTACTGAGACAAGAACAGCGAAAGGAGAAGGACCGTTTGAACGCAGAGAGCGCAGAGGACGCGGAGCGCGCAGAGGGAAAAGAGAGGAAAGAGAAGAAATGGGGTGCCGCCTTTCTTTTTCTTCCCTTTCATTCTCTCTGTGTTCTCTGCGCGCTCCGCGTCCTCTGCGCTTCAATCCTTCCGTAGAGCGGGACAGTTTATCGGCATTGGTCTGGATCAATGGGAGGGATGACATGATCGAGCGCGAACGTTTGCACACGCGGATACTGAACCGGCGGCGATTTCTGATCGGGTCGGCAACGGCAGCAGCGAGCGCCGTCCTCGCGGCCTGCGGCGGCTCCAGCACGTCTCCCACCGCAACGGGCAGCGCGGCGGCAACCAAGGCGGGCGGGGCGACGACCGTGACCACCCCGGCGGCGGGCGCCACTCCGGCCGCGCAGACGACCAGCGGCGCGGCGCCGACTTTCGGCGCCGTTTCCACGGTCGGCGTCCAAGTCAAGACGAACATTCAGAACCCACCACCCGGCAAGCCGCAAGGCAACAAACCAACTGAACTCGTCCTCGTCTGGGGCACCAACCAACTGACGACACATGCGATTGACCCGCAGACGCATGTTGGCACAATCGCCGAAAGCATGCTCCGGCACATGTACGAACCGCTCGTCAAGGTCGAGCGCGACGGCAAGACAATCTCGCCACTCCTCGCCACGGCGTGGAAGCGGCTGGACGACAACACGATGCAGTTCACCCTGCGGCAGAACATCACCTTCCACAACGGCGAGGAGTTCAACGCGGACTCGGTCAAGTACAGCGTCATGCGCCCGCTCGATCCGAAGAACAACGCGGACGCCCGCTCGACCTATACGGTGATTGACCGCGTGGATGTCGTGGACAAGTACACGGTCAATGTCCACACCGCGAAGCCGGACCCGGCGCTCCTTTCGCGCATGACGGGCTTCTCGATGGTCCAGATGGCGCCGAAGTGGACCGAGCAAAACGCGGAACCCGGCGGCGTCCTCAAGACCGCCAACGGCACCGGCCCGTACAAGTTCAAGTCGTGGTCCCCTAATCAGGACCTCCTCGTCGAGTCGAACGAGCAGTACTGGGGCGGCGCGCCGCAGATCAAGAATGTGCGCTTGAAGATCATCGGCGAGCAGGCGACGCGCGTCGCCGCGCTGCGCTCAGGCGAAATCCACATCGCCAAGGACATGCCGCCGGAAGAAGTGGAGGGCATCAACAAGGGTGGGCGGCAGACCGCACGCGCCGTCGCGAGTAACCGCGTGCCCTACTACACCTTCGAGGTCCGCAAGCCACCGATGGACAACGCCAAGTTGCGTCAGGCCGTCAACTACGCCGTGGACTGGGACGCGATTATCCAGGGCGTGCTGCTCGGCAATGGCAACCGGATCGCGACGGTGCTGCCGCCGTGGACGGTCGGCTACGACCCCAAACTCACGCCCTATACCTACGACCCGGACAAGGCGAAATCGCTGATGAAGGAAGCGGGCTTCGCTAACGGCTTCGACCTGAATATCTGGTACCAGCAAGGGCGCTATATGAAGGATAAGGAGGTCGCGGAAGCGGTCACCCAGTTCCTGAACAAGGCGGGCATCCGCGCCAAGGGAAACCTCACCGACCCCAGCGTCCTGACGACCAAAGGGAACGCGCTGGAACTCGATGGCCTGATCTTCGCTTCGTGGGGTAACTGGATCTTCGACGCCGACAACATCCTCTACTCCCGCTTCTCGGTCGAGACGCGCGACACGGTGAACAACGCCAAGGGCACGTCCGGCATCGCCTATGGGAACACCCAGTTCAATGACCTCATCACGCAGGCGCGGTACACGATTGACTCGGACAAGCGCAACGCGTTCTACGCGCAGGCGCAAAAAATCATGTTCGACGATCCCGCCGCGCTCTTCATGTACAACCTGACCGACATCTACGGCGTGGATAACTGGGTCAAGTGGGAACCGCGCTTCGACGAGATGGTTTGGGCGTACGAGATGAAGTGGAACGAATAACGGGGCAATGAGCGATGAGCAATGAGCAATGAGGGTGGTACATCCCCGCTCATTTGCTCATTGCTCATCACTCATTGCTCCCCCGGAGGGGGCGTTGTGATTCAGTACATCATCCGGCGGTTGATTCAGGCGTGCTTTGTCGTGCTGGGCGTGATCACGGTCGTGTTCTTTGTCGTGCGGCTGACGGGCGACCCGGTGCGGCTCCTGCTCTCGGCAACGTCGTCCGAAGCGGATATTCAGAATGTTCGGCACAACCTGAAACTGGATCGCCCGCTCTGGGAGCAGTACATCACCTTCGTCGGCAACGCGGTACACGGCGATTTTGGTAAATCCATCCACTTTCAGGGCTTCGACTCGATGCAGCTCGTCCTCGATCGCTATCCCCGCACGATCCAACTGGCGGTCGGTGCATTGGCGCTCTCGGTCACGCTCTCGATCATTTTTGGGGTGATCGCCGCCGTCAAACGGTATTCGGCGCTCGATAATGCCGTGACGTTCCTCGCGCTCTTCGGGCAGTCGGTGCCGAACTTCTGGCTCGGCATCATGCTGATCCTGATCTTCGCCGTGCGTTTTGGCTGGCTCCCGTCGCAGGGGTATAACGGCTTCTCGCCGCGTTATTTCCTGCTGCCGATGATTACGCTCGCCTCGCCGAGCCTCGCGCGGCTGACCCGGCTCGTCCGTTCCGGGATGCTCGATGTCATGGATCAGGACTACGTGCGGACGGCGCGCGCCAAAGGGCTGAAGGAGATACTGGTTATCTTCCGACATGGGCTGAAGAACGCCGCTATCCCGCTCGTCACCGTGATCGGCCTCGACTTCGGCAACCTGCTCGCGGGTGCGGTGATCACCGAGCAGATTTTCCAGTGGAACGGCGTCGGGCAACTGGCAGTCGAGTCCATCAACGCCCGCGATTTTCCGGTCATTCAGGCAACCGTATTCCTCGTCGCGGTCAGTTTCGTGACGATCAACCTGTTTATAGACATCCTCTACACCTGGCTGGACCCGCGCGTCCGCCTTGCGTAGTAGACAGTAAGGTGAAAGCACTTGACATCGTAGCCAGCGAAAGCGATTACTCGTGATACGGAAAGCCGAATCACTGACTACCGATTACTGTCTACTGATTACTCTTAGGAGTGAATAATGTCACAAGAGGGCGTACTTACCGGACAGCGCGCGGTGCTGCGCGAGGAGCCGAAGAAGCGGAGCGCCAGCAAACGCGCGTGGCGAATACTTCGGCGCGGACGACTTGGCCTCGCGGGAATGGTCATTTTGCTTGGCGTTGTCTTCGCGGCCATCGCCGCGCCGTTTGTCGCGCCTTATGACCCGCTCGACCAGGACCTGCGTGCGCGGCTGACCTGCCCCGCGCATACATCGTGCCCACGCTTCGGTGCGGCGGGCCAGACGATCCACGGCTCGACGAAGCATCTCCTCGGCACCGATAATCTCGGTCGGGACATCTTCAGCCGCATCCTTTACGGCGCGCGCATCTCGCTGATCGTCGGGCTGACGGCGGTCGCGCTCGGTGGTGGCATCGGCACGATTGTCGGGCTGATCGCGGGCTACTATGGCGGCGCGGCGGACTCAGTCATCAGCCGGATCGCCGATGTGCAACTCGCGTTCCCCTTTTTGCTGCTCGCAATTCTGATCTCGATTGTCGTCGGGCAGGGGTTGCGCAACGTGATCTTCATCCTCAGCATCGGTGCGTGGGTGCCCTTTGCCCGCGTCGTGCGCGGCTCAACGCTCTCCGCCAAGAGCTACGATTACGTCACCGCCGCGCGGACGATTGGCGCGCGCACGCCGTCCATCCTGTTCCGGCACATCCTGCCGAATGTCATTACGCCGGTGATCGTCATCGCGACGTTCTCCGTCGCCGGGACGATTATCGCTGAAGCGGGCCTTTCCTTCCTCGGCCTCGGCGTCGGCGCAAGTCAGCCTACCTGGGGCAGCATGCTCGCCGATGGTCGCGCCTACGTC
>JALYXG010000048.1 GCA_030947205.1 Chloroflexota bacterium | reverse complement strand
GCCGGGAACAGGAACGCCGAGAGCCGCGCGGCGTCCGCATTCGCGTCGAGATTGTCTTGATTGAGGACCCGGAACCCATCGAAGTTCCGCCCCTCGCGCCCGAACGATTGCACGACGCGCATCCCGTTGATGTTCTCCGCGAAATTCCCCGTCACCCGGCTGATCGCGATGCGCGTCGAGCGGTAGGTTTGGATCGCGCGCTTGCGCCAGAAGTACATCAGGATAAACATCAGCGGCAGCACTGTGTAGGAGATCAACGCGAGGCGCACATTGAGCGCGAACATGGCGATGACGACGCCGACCAGCGTCAGGAGGTCGGACAGGACGCTGATCATCCCGGTCGAAAGGAAATCCTCGAGTACGGTTACATCGTTCTGGCTGCGCGACATCATCCGACCGATGCCCATCCGGTCATAGGTCTTCAGGCCGAGCGCCTGCATATGCCGGAACAACGCCGCACGCAGGTCGAAGATTACGCGGTTGCCGACTCGCGCCATCAGAAAAAAAAGCAGCCAGCGTGAAAGGAACGCGATGACCAGCGAGCCGAGAAAGAATCCGACGATGCCGAACAGCGTCGCGTAACTGCCATGGTTGACGCCCTTATCAATCGCGCGCCCGAACAGCCAGTACAGCGAAAGGTCGCAGAACGTCCCAACCAGCACCGCCACGCACGCGAGCAGCACCTGCCACCGGTACGGGCGCAAGAAACCGAGCAACCGCCGGGCCGTGTGTGTGTCGAACGCCTTACCGAGCAGGTCGTCGGGGTCGCCCTGGAAGTTCATCATCGGCGCGAGAAGCCCTTTCAACAGTGTAAAATAGATGGCAGGCGGTAGGGGCACATAGCATGCGCCCTCCCTCCTCAGTCCTTAATCCTCAGTTCCGACCGGCAGGTCGGCACCAAATTTCGCCACGATCATATCCTCATCGCGCATCTGGAGACCGTGCAATTCGGTGTACAAGCCACCGTGGGCCAGCAAATCGGCGTGCGTGCCCCGTTCGACGATCTGTCCCTCGCTCAACACGCAGATCTGATCCGCATTCCGCACGCTACTCAGGCGCTGGGCGATGATAAAGGTCGTGCGGCCCTCCATCAGGATGTTCAGGGCGCGCTGAATCTCGTACTCCGTCTCCATGTCCACGCTACTCGTCGCGTCATCGAGGATCAGGATGCGCGGGTTGAGCAGCAACGCACGCGCGATCGCCAGCCGCTGTTTCTGCCCACCGGAAAGGTTGACGCCGCGCTCACCGAGCAGGGTGTCATAGCCGCTTGGTAGCGCGGCGATGAAGTCGTGTGCCTGGGCTGCTTTCGCCGCCGCGACGATCTGCTCTTCCGTCGCGTCGTCATTGCCGTAAGCAATGTTCTCACGGATCGAAACGGAAAACAGAAACGTCTCCTGCAATACCAACCCAACATTCTTGCGCAGAATCGCCAAATCCCAGTCGCGCACATCCACATCGTCAACCCGGATCGCACCGGCGGTCACATCGTAGAAGCGCGGCAGCAATTGGATGATGCTGCTCTTGCCGCTGCCCGTCGCGCCGAGCAGCGCCGTCACCGATCCGGGCGGCGCGTCAATCGAAACGCCGCGCAGCACATCCCGCGTTTCCTTTGAGTACGCGAACTGCGCATTGTCGAGGACAACGTGACCGCGCACGGCGTCGGGCCGGTGGGGCTGTACGGGCGAGAAAATCTGTGGCTTCTTGTCGAGTACTTCGAAAACACGCTCCGCCGATGCTTGGGCGCGCGCCACGTTGTTGACGATCCAACCCACATTGCGCACCGGTTCGGCGAGCATCGTCAGGTAGAGATAAAATGCGAGCAGCGTGCCAACCTGTAAATCATGCCGGATCACCGCCGAACCGCCGTACACGATGATGATCGCGATGCCGAGGCCGGTGATGAAGGACATGAGCGGGAAAACAAACGTCCAACGGCGCGCCGCGTCCATCTGCCGGTCGTAGAGCGCGGTCGCTTCGCGCTCAAACTTCGCGATCTCAAAGTCCTCCCGCGCGAAGGCCCGCACGACCCGCACGCCCGCCAGATTTTCCTGCAAGGCATTCATTGTCACGCCGAACTGCGTCTGCGCGCGCAAAAAGAGCGGTCGGATCGAGGTGCTGAACCAGAGCGTCACCCAAAGCAAAAACGGCACGGTCGAGAGGGCGAGCAGCGCCAGTTGCCAGTTCAGGCGCAGCATAATGATCGCCACGCCGAGCAGCAGCAGGCCAGATTGTACCGCCATCCGCAGCCCGAACATGAAGAAGCGTCGGATATTGTTGACATCCTCCGTCGCGCGGGAAAGCAGTTGCCCGGTCTGCGCGGTGTCGTAGAAGGAGAACGAGAGCCGTTCCAGATGCAGGTACATCTCGTTGCGGAAGTCAAAGGCGACGCGCTCGGCCAAATACTGGAGCCAGTACGAGCGCGTGTACATGAACGTGGATTGCCCAAGCGTGACGACGACGATGCCCACCGCCGCGATGACGAGAAAACGCCGATCGCCGGCGCCGATCGCCGAGTTGATGATCTGCCGGACGAGGAGCGGGACGGCGAGTTGCAGGAGAATGGCGAGGATCAGCGCCGTGTATGACCCAATCGCCTGACGCCGATACGGGCGGAGGTAGCGCATCATCCGGAAAATCAGGTGCATGCGGCGTCCTTTCGCTCCACACTACCGACGTAATTGTTATAGCACGCCGCACCGCATGGTGCTACTCGTCCTGGCCCGTCGGCGTCATCGTCAGGCGTGTACCGACAAGCCCCGCTCGCCCACTCGCAAAAGCGGCAGCGGCAATGGGCGCTTTGCCCTCGGGCTGCACGCGGGCGACGAGTACATCATCGTCGCCGGCGCGCACGCGCATACCGTCCGCGTCAATCGCGACAATCGTGCCGGGAGAAACGCCAATCGAGGACGATGGTGCGGCGCGAAGACCGTGCAGCAGCAATCGCTTCGCGCTAAGAAACGTAAACACGCCCGGCCATGGCCGGTAGGCGTGCTCCATCCGCACGATTCGCACCGCTGAATCCTCCCACCGGGCGTTTCCGTCCTCCTTCTTGATGAGGCGCGTCACCGTCGCCGCGCGGTCGTCCTGTGGCGACGGTGTTATCTCCCCTCTTACCCATCGGGCGGCCGTTGCTACGAGCGATACCGCACCCATGTCCGCGAGCGACTCGCTCAATGAAATCGTTGTGGCGTCTTCAGGGATATGTATCTCCTGCCGCGCGAGTACCGGCCCGGTGTCTAACCCGACATCCATCAGCATGATCGAAACGCCCGTCTCGCTGGCGCCGTCGAGGATCGCCGCATGGATCGGCGAAGCGCCGCGATAGCGCGGCAGCAGCGACGCGTGGACATTCAGCGTCCCGCGATCCGGTATCGCCAGGATATCCGGGCGCAGGATTTTGCCGTATGCCGCGACGACGAACAGCGATGGCGCGACCGCGACCAGTTGCGCCACAACAGCCGGATCGCGTAATCGCTCCGGCGCGAGAACCGGCAGGCCGCGTGCATCGGCCGCTTCGTGGACCGCGCTCCGATGCACCTGCCGACCGCGCCCGGACGGACGTGGCGGCTGGGTGATGACGAGGCGAACATCATACCGGGCATCTCTCGCCAGCGCGGTCAGTGTCGGCACAGCGAAGGGCGGCGAGCCGAAAAAAACGAGCGGGATTGGCATCGGCACGTCCGCGTCCGGTCGTGGTATCACCATGATTTCACATCCTTTCGAAACAAGACGGATATGAAACGCCCCAC